>CAZHXC010000036.1:4531-12232 GCA_964536145.1 uncultured Spirochaetales bacterium
CGTCGCTTTTCATGATGCCCCCGCGGAGCCATTTCAGCTTTTCGAGCTTTCCCGATTGGATTCGCCTGTTCACCCATGTCGCCGGGCACGCCGGCTGGCAACATCTGCTGGGCAATTTCGCCTTTATTCTGCTGCTCGGGCCCATACTCGAGGAGAAATACGGCTCCGCCTTGGTGCTCCTGATGCTTTTGATCACGGCCCTCGTCACCGGGCTGTTGAACGGCTTCTTTTCCGAACAGGCGCTTCTGGGCGCGAGCGGGGTAGTGTTTATGATGATTCTGCTCGTGTCATTCACGAATATCAGAGGTGGTGAAATACCTCTCACCTTTATTCTCGTTGTCGCCCTTTACCTCGTCAAAGAAATTGTGAGTGCTTTTGATGACGGTGACCAGGTAGCTCAATTCGCCCATATTGCGGGCGGTGTTTGCGGCAGTCTGTTCGGCTTTTTAAGGCCGAGAAAATCAAAAACTTGAACCGGCCATTTTGCCGGGCGCGCCGGTAGGACAACAGTATGATCGATAAGCTTGAAAACTTAATGCAGAGAAACTCAAAAGTAGAAAAACTCATATCGGATCCGGAAGTCATCCAGGACAGGGAGCGCTACAAGGAGTTGATGCAGGAATACGCCTCACTTCAGGATGTAATGGCTGAGTACTCCAGGTACAAGAAACTTTTGGCCGAAACTGAAGATGCTGAGGCCATATGTAAGAACGAAAGCGACGGTGAGATGAAGGAGTTTGCACTCGAGGAACTCCACCGGCTTCAAGAGTTGAAAAAGAAATCTGAAAACAAGCTCAAACTGCTGCTCGTCCCTAAGGACCCGCTTGATACAAAGAACATCATCATGGAAATTCGCGCGGGTACCGGCGGCGACGAAGCGGCGCTGTTTGCCGCCGATCTCTACAGGATGTATACCAGATACTCGGAACAGAAGGCCTGGAAAACTGAAATCATGTCCGCGAATGAAAACGATATCGGCGGCTTCAAGGAGATCGTGTTTTCGGTGAGCGGCAGGAATGTGTTTGGTGAGCTGCGGTATGAAAGCGGCACGCACCGGGTGCAACGCGTGCCGGAAACCGAATCGGGAGGCAGAATCCACACCTCCGCCGTGACGGTCGCGGTTCTTCCGGAGGCTGAAGAGACCGATGTGGAGATAAACAACGAGGATTTACGCATCGACGTGTTCCGCTCCTCGGGCCCGGGTGGACAGAGCGTCAACACAACCGACTCGGCGGTGAGAATTACCCACGTTCCGACCGGTATGGTGGTAACCTGCCAGGATGAGAAATCACAGCACAAGAACAAGGCAAAAGCGCTGCGTGTGCTGCGTGCCCGGTTGTACGAGCTCGAGGAGACAAAACGGAGGGCGGAACGTGACCAGGCAAGAAAAAGCCAGATTGGTACCGGCGACAGATCCCAGCGTATACGGACGTACAACTTTCCGCAAAACCGGATCACAGACCACAGGATAAACCTCACCCTCTACAAACTCGATGCGGTAATGCAGGGGGAAATCGGTGAGCTCGTAGGGGCTCTCAAGCTCAGCGCGCGGGAAGAGCTCCTCGCAGATGAAATGGTATGACAATCAGGCAGGCCGTTTTTGAAGGAGTGAAACAGCTTGAGAACCTTGAGACACCCTTTCTCGATGCGGTGGTGCTGCTCTCTCAGGTAACGGGCTACTCAAAGGAGAAGTTGCTCGCGTCCTACCCGGAGGAAATTCCCGGTGAGACGGCAGGACGTTACTATAAGTTGCTCGATCTGAGGCTCAATGGATATCCGGTTTCCTACATACGGCAAGAGAAGGAGTTCTACAGTCTCGAGTTTTCGGTGGGGCCCGGGGTTCTCGTACCAAGACCGGAAACGGAAGTTCTTGTCGATGCGGTCATCGATTTCGCACGCCAAAATCGGAATGTCAAACGGGTTCATGACGCCTGCACAGGCAGCGGATGTGTGGCAATCAGCATCAAGCACGAACTGCCTTACCTTGAGGTCAGCGCCTCGGATATAAGCAAAGAGGCGCTTTCCTACTTCAGACACAACAGCAGGAACATCCTTGGTAAGGAGCTCGAATACAAGAGGAGCGATCTTCTTGCAGAGATCCATGGATTATTCGATGTGATCGTCGCCAATCCGCCGTATCTGAGGAGCGAACAGTGGGCTGAGATGGCCGGGCGGAAGTGGCCCGAGCCTGAAATTGCGTTGAACGGTGGGCATGACGGCCTTGAGCGTTACGAAGACCTTATCAGACAGAGCGCGGCGCGTCTCCGGCCGGGTGGTTCGTTATTGCTCGAAGCTGACCCGTCGCAATTCCAATCGATACAAAAATTGTTGCTGCAAAACGGTTTTCGCAATACTATACTGTACATTGATTTGGCGGGTAGAGAACGTGTGATACGCGCTGGAACAGAGAGCTGAGCTATGGAAGACTTGATACTGCGGTTGGAAAAGCGCCTCACAAGGTACAAGGAATCCGAGCGCAAGAACATCATCAAAGCCGCCCGCTGGTCGGAAGAGCTGCATAAGGGCCAACACCGTGCCAGTGGAGAGCCGTACATCATACATCCTCTGAAGGTCGCCGAAATTCTCATTGACCTGGAGATGGACAGCAAGACCGTTATTGCCGCACTTCTCCACGACATTATCGAAGACACCGATGTAACCTTGGAAACGATCAGGTCCCTCTATGGTACCCAGGTAGAAACTCTCGTAAACGGCGTTACCAAGATCAGTATACTGCAGGTCAAATCAAAAACAATCCAACGGTCCGAAACGATTCGCAAGATGCTCTTGGCGATGACAAAGGACATCAGAGTTATACTCATCAAGCTCGCCGACAAGCTTCACAATATGAGCACTCTCGAGCATCAGCCGCCGGAGAAAAGAAAAGCGACAGCACAAGAGTGTCTCGATATCTATGCTCCGCTGGCCGACAGACTCGGCATGTTCTGGTTGAAAGCGGAGCTCGAAGATCTCTCGCTCAAGCATCTGCATCCTGATGTTTACAATCAGATCACCGAGTTTCTCTCAGCAAGAAAACTTGAGAGACGGAATTATTTGCGCAAAGTAGAACGCGCAATCCTCAATGAAGCGAGAAAAGCGGGGCTCGAAATCAAGGTCTCGGCCCGTACAAAGCACATCTACTCCATATACAGAAAGATGAAGGTACGGGACAAGGACCTGGCTGAGATATACGATTTTCTGGGGGTGAGGATTCTCTGCAACAACATCCACGAGTGCTATCATGTTCTTGGCCTTGTTCATACCCTCTGGCCGCCCATAGAAGGCACCATAAAAGATTATATAGCAATGCCAAAAGGAAACGGGTATCAGAGTCTGCACACCGTGGTCATGGCATACCAGGGCAGGGTAATCGAGATACAGATAAGGACGCATGAAATGCACATGCGGGCCGAATACGGCGTGGCCGCCCATTGGCGGTACAAGTCCAACCTCCCGGAGCGCAAGCTCAAGCCCGGAGATATCGCTTTGATAAACAGGCTCAAAGACTGGGACGGCCTTGCAAACGAGTCTGAGGAGTTTCTTGCAGAGATCAAACATGAGATTCTAAAAGATTCAATTTACGTTTTTACGCCCAAAGGAGACATCGTAGAGCTGCCAAAAGGGTCAACCGCAATAGATTTCGCCTACTATATACACACGGAAGTTGGGAACCATTGTATCGGCGCCAAAGCGGACGGTAACATCATCCCGCTCAACGAGGAGCTGAAGAATACCCAGGTTATCAGCATCATGACGTCAAACAAGGCGAACCCTCACGTCAATTGGCTCCGTTATGCAAAAACCTCGAGAGCCCGGTCGAAAATCAGACACTGGGTAAATCATCACAACGAAAACCTGATAGTAGACAGAAGCATCATTGCGAAGCGCAAACCCGAGGAACCGGTCAAGCAGGAAGTCGAGAAGAATGAAGAAGGAACCATAGTAAAGCGGGTTCTTGATCGGGACAAGGTTGTTTTCAAAATAGGGAATGAGAAGAATATGATGATACAGATCGCCCGATGCTGCAATCCGGCTACCGGTGATGATATCATCGGTTACATATCGCGCGGGAGAGGCATTATCGTACATAAACGCGATTGCCCCAACCTCAAGAACATCAGTCAGTTCAAGCTGCGCAGCGTCGATGTAGAATGGGAGGCGGCGTCTCCTAAAACGACGCAACGGTTCAGCGTACATGCTCGCATGACATCAGATCTCTTTTCCGAGATAGAGGGCGCGGTAAGGAAGTACAAGGGGCATCTCATTGAAGGAAAGGTAGACGAGGACGAACGTGGCAACCTCCGCGGCGCCTTTACCCTGGAGATCGAAAGGAAGGAAGATTTCAACCGTCTTATAAAGAGCATCAGAACTATACCGACAGTACTCAATATACAGACTGTAAAGTAGGAGATAGTCAAACGCCAATGGTTCTGCTCATTTTAGCTGTGGTCTGCTGCCTCACCGGCGGCGCAATCGTACTCGCACACTTGGTAATGTACACGGGGCTCGTTACGGCGGGTGTCGGCGAAAAACGACGCGGGAATGCCGCCGGCGGAGCACTTTCAGTCACCGTTGTTGTTCCGGCGAGAAACGAGGAGGCGCTGTTGGAGCGGCTGCTTGACTCTCTTGACCGCCAGACACGAAAAGACTTCAGCGTCGTGCTCGTAAACGACAGATCATCGGACTCCACCGGAGATATCATGGCGGAGTACGCCCAACGCAACACCCGTGTCACGGTAGTGACGATTACCAGAGAGCCCGAGATTACAAACCATAAGCTGAATGCATTAATAGCCGGTGTATCAGAAGCTGATGGAGAGATCCTGATGTTTACCGACGCCGATTGCATCGCGCCACCTGAATGGGTGGAAAAGATCAGCTCGCATTTCGTTGATGAAGCCATCGGTGTTATCCTCGCCCCAATTGAAACCGTGAAAACGGGTTCGTTGCTCTCCGCCTTTCACTCATTTGACCACGTCTTCAAATACTCGTATACGGCGGGTTGCGCCGGGGTAGGAATGCCCACCGGTGGCTTCGGCAACAATCTTGCGGTAAGGAAAGAAGCGCTCGATGCAATCGGCGGACTGGCCTCTATCGATGTGACCTCCACTGAAGACGCGGCGCTTATCTCCAGGATACGCGAGAGAACCGTATTGAAAACGCGTGCCCTCTTTTCGCGGGCCGTTACGGTTCTGACCGAACCCCAGAAGAGCTGGAAAGCGCTCACCGCCCAGGAGCTCCGCTGGCACTCCGGCGGCCTTTTCTCACCGGACCTCCAAACCCGGCTGGGATATGGTTTTATCATGATCTATTTGACAGTAAGCGTGCTTGCGCTTCCTTTGAGTTTCTTTGTTCCGGTCCTGGGGATTCTTCCCGCCGTCTCCTTTGTCACCATGAGCTTGATGGCCGTTATTACAGGTCTCTTCACAAGGCAACCACCTCTATCCTACTGGCCGGCACTCGTTCCCTTTATCATCCTGTCAATGGGATACAATTCATACCTGACAATAAGGGCGCTCACCAGACCCAAACTCGTCTGGAAGGGGAATTTGCTCGATTTTTCAAACACATGACGCTCCACGTTGTACTTCACCAGCCGGAAATCCCGCAGAATACGGGCAACATAGCAAGAACCTGCGCCGCTACCGGTGCATCGCTTCACCTCATTGAACCCCTCGGCTTCTCGATGGAGGACAGATATCTGAAACGCGCCGGACTCGACTACTGGGGTATGGTGGATGTGAACACACACCCTGACCTCGACGCCTATTTCTCTGCAACACCCCTCTTTCAGCGCGTTTTTGCCACCAAAAAGACGGGCCTGCCCTACTCTGCTGTAGTCTACGAGGACCCGTGTTCTCTTATCTTTGGGAAGGAAACCGCCGGCCTGCCTCACGCGCTGCTCGAGAGAAACGAATCACACTGCGTCCGGATTCCTATGCGTCTCAATTCGAGGTCGCTCAACCTGTCGAACGCCGCGGCTATAATCGTCTATGAAGCGCTCAGGCAACACAGATTCCCGGATTTGGAGTTGGAAGGTCTCGGAATCTAATGACGCCAACGGTTTTCGCATCCGGCAATGTCAAATCTCGTTTACAACCGATGCAGGCCGTGCTACGTTGCCTGTATGGATATCTTCAGGCGCCTGGGCTCATTGCCGCTCGAGCATATTGAGCTTGATCCGATACCGATTGGAAACAGGTTGACCGGGGGTGACAATTCTGCGTTTATTGTGGCGGAAATCGGTACAGCCCACGGTGGAGATATGGATGCCGCCGCACGACTGATCGAAGCAGCGGCAAACGCCGGTGCGGATTGCGCCAAGTTTCAGGCGGTCTTTGCAGATGAGATCGTTCATCCAAACACGGGAGATGTCGAGCTTCCGGGCGGCCCCACCCCGCTCTACGAAGTCTTCAAAAAAATCGAACGAGATGCCGGCTTCTATGCGCAACTGAAACAAAAGACTGAAGCGGCCGGTATGGTCTTTCTCTGTACTCCTTTTGGCCAAAAAAGCGCTGCCATACTCAAAGAACTTGATGTGAATGCGGTCAAGATTGCTTCGCCTGAAATAAATCACATTCCATTGCTCAGCGAGATAGCCACTTGGGGTGTCACGGTAATTCTCTCGACAGGCGTTTCCACGATGGCGGACATCGGGCTTGCCCTCTCAGTCCTGCCTGAGCAAACAATCATACTGCACTGCGTTACCGCCTATCCGGCACCCGAGGAGGAGAGCAACGCAATGTGCGTACCGGTGCTTTCTGCGGGATTTGGTGCGTTGACCGGAATCTCCGATCACACGATGGATCCTGCACTCATACCCGCCCTCTCGGTGGTGTTGGGGGGATGCGTGATAGAAAAACACTTCACTCTCGACCACAGCGGTGGGGGGCTCGATGATCCGGTTGCGCTAACGCCCGGACAATTCAAGGAAATGGCTGATACGGTACGGTTCGTCGAGAAAATGTCACCGGATGACGGTCTGAGCTTCCTCGTCGAGAGGTATTCAAAGCAGCGGGTGATCTCAGCGATGGGAACCGGAGTGAAGAGGCTCAGCAATTCGGAACGCTCAAGCTACCGTACAACCAACAGATCGATCATGGCCGTGAGGAATATCGAGAAAGGCTCGATTATTGACAGCGGCGCGGTGGCGCTGCTCAGAAGCGAAAGAAATCTGCAGCCCGGGCTTTCGCCGCAGATGCTCCCAACGGTAGTGGGCAGAATCGCCGCAAGGCCGATCACAAACGGCGCAGGTCTCAGCTGGGAGGATCTGTTGCCCCTTCCCGGCTAATGCCGCCGGACTACACCGCGGACAGATATGATATAAACTCTTCGTGTTTTAACGGTTTGGAGAAGTAGTATCCCTGTATCTTGCTGCATCCCTCTTTGTGGACAAACTCAAGCTGGTCATACTTTTCCACCCCCTCAGCGAGAATATCCATGCCCAGGCTTCGGGCCATTGAAATGACGGCCCTCACAATTCCCTGGTTCTGTGGGTTGGTCACTACATCATCCACAAAGGACTTGTCAATCTTGAGGCTGTCCACGCGGAGATCCTTCAGGTAGCTCAAAGAGGAATAACCGGTGCCAAAGTCATCGATGGAAATCTTCATTCCCATCGCCTGGATGGCGTCACACTTCAACCTTGCATCCTCAGGATCATCCATGACGCTGGTTTCCGTAATTTCGAGTTGAATACAA
>CAZHXC010000037.1:0-12230 GCA_964536145.1 uncultured Spirochaetales bacterium
CCGTTGCGGAGGGCGAACGCGAAAAGCCGAGAGTGGTGGATGTTGTTCCGGATGAGGATGCACCGGTGGTGGTAAACGGTTTTGCGCCGGAGGTTCCCGAGGAAGTAGAAATTGTGCTCGAACCGGCCGAACCAAAACCTCCGGAGCCGCGGATTGCCGAATCGGACCTCCTTGAAGAAGCTGAGGGAGAAGAGCCCAAAGAGGATGTGGAAGTCGCGGCGGTCACCGAACCTGAAGTGATTGAAGCAGCCGAGCCTGAGGAACCGGAAGCGGCTGAAGAGCCACCCGTTACAAAGCCGACGGAAGCAAAAGAGCCCCCCGTTGAGCTCGCATACACTACCAAGCTCGATGAGGATGATTACTACCTCCAGCTTGCCGCATTCACCGAGGCGAGGCCCGCGGCAAGGCTGAAGGCAGACCTTGCTGACGTGTATCCGGTGACGGTCTATCTTACCGAGACGACCGACAGACGCGTGTACAAGGTGCTTGTCGGCCCGCTGAATCAGGATGAGAGCGGAGCGCTTCTCTACCAGTTCCGGGTGAGAGGCTTTCCGGACGCATTTGTACGTGTAGGTGCATTGAACTGACCGTCCTGTGCGGCATACACTGACGATTGCATGGACAGGCTGAATTGACGGTTGAACAGGCGCGGAAGGAGATAGCCGAGCTATCCGAGGCCCTCCGCAGATACAATCACGAATACTTTGTACTTGCCTCTCCCTCGGTCTCGGACCTCGATTATGACAAAACCTTTGACCGGCTAAAGGAGCTCGAGGAGCAGTTCCCCCAGCTCGCCGAGCCGGACTCACCGGTGAAGCGGGTAGGCTCGGACCTTTCATCGGACCTGCCGGAGGCGGAACACACCATCCCCGTCTTAAGTCTGGATAAAGCCTACTCCACAGCCGAAATCGATGCGTGGATCACGAAAACCGTGAGGGCAGCCGGCAGGGATTTGAGCTTTACCATCGAAGAAAAGATAGACGGGGTTTCAATCGTCCTCTATTACGAGAGCGGACGCCTTTCCCGTGCCATCACCAGAGGGAACGGCTACGTGGGAAACGACGTTACCGCAAACGTCATGACCGTGAGATCGGTCCCCCTTCGCCTCACCGCAGACATTACCGTGGCGGTCCGTGGTGAGCTGTATCTCGAGAAGACCGATTTCGAGCGGTTGAACGCAAAGATGGATACTCCCTACGCCAACCCGCGAAACCTTGCGGCCGGGACGATACGGAGGATAAAAAGCTCGGAGGTGGCGGGATTCCCGCTCAAGATCTTTGTCTATGGCGGTACTCTCGAAGGCGTCGAGAGCTATCTCGATATGATCGTCACTCTGAAGGACCTCGGGTTTCGGGTGAACGAACATATGGGCTTCTTTTCAGAGGACGGCGCGGTGCCCGGGTCGGGCGCGGCTGAAAGAAGAGCGCGCGACACGCGCGCGGCGGAGTTGGGTGTCCCGGGGCTGGTAACCGGCGGATTCGACGAGATAGACGGATATCTGAAGGAGCAATTCGAGCGGCGGGAATCGCTTCCCTACGAGATTGACGGTCTTGTTATCAAGGTAAATGAGATAAGCGTGCGCGAGGCGCTCGGGTACACGGGGCACCACCCCCGCTGGGAAATAGCCTACAAGTTTGACGCGCCGGAGGGGATCACCACAATCAAGGCGATCGATGTTCAGGTTGGACGCACCGGCAGGATAACACCGGTGGCGAGGGTGGAGCCGGTAAGGATAGGCGGTTCCACCGTATCAAACGCTACACTGCACAATCAGGATTACATCAATCTTCTGGAACTCTGTGTTGGTGATACCGTAGCCGTGTCCAAAAGAGGCGATGTGATTCCCGCGGTGGAGCGAGTCATAGAGAAGAACGAATCAAACCAAACGACCTGGAAGATGCCTGACTCGTGCCCTTCCTGCGGGAATCCCCTCGTTGTGCGGGGAGCGCATCACTTCTGCAGGAACTTCGAATGCCCGGCGCAGGTCCGGGGCAGACTCTACTTCTTTGCCGGGAAGGGACAAATGGATATCGACAACCTTGGCCCTGAGACGTTGGATACGCTGATTTCCAACGGTTCGATCAAGCGTCCCGAGGACATCTACACTTTTGACTACGATACGCTGAATGGCCTGCCCGGTTTTGGTGAGAAGAAGGTCTCGTTGCTGAAAAAGGGGGTCGAGGAGAGCCGCAACCGCCCGTTCCACACCGTGCTCCCCTCCCTCGGGTTGCCGGAGCTCGGACCAAACGTGACGGAGCTTCTTATCGAGGCCGGTTACCGCGATATCGAGTCGCTCTACGCGGCGGCCGATGAAAACGACGTTGCATCGCTTACCGCAATCCCGGGAATAGGGGAGAAAACCGCCGCCGCGGTTATCTCGGAGCTGAAAAGGCCGGAGGTGCGAAAGACGATTGCGGCGCTACGTGCGGAGGGGCTTTCGTTCAGTGAAACCGAGGAAAACAAAGCCGAGGATGAACGACTTGCCGGACAGACCTGGTGTGTCACCGGAAGCTTTGATCACTTCAAGCCCCGGGACCTTGCAATGGAGGCGGTAAAGCGGCTCGGCGGCAGAGCGGTATCATCGGTGAGCGGCAGCACCACTCATCTGCTTGCCGGCAAAGGGGCCGGCTCAAAGCTCGACAAGGCAAAGGAGCTCGGCGTTACCATTGTGAGTGAAGAGGAGTTCCTCCGCCTTATTGGAGAGACCGATGGATGAGAGAGAAATGGCCGATGCGCTGAAAGAGCGGGGTTGGGGCGTTGTGCCTTCGGACCAATATGCAATTGACATGGAGCGGTGTTTCCTCACCCTCTGGGAGAGCGTGAAGCCATACACCATGACCTCCCTCGAGCGGGGATACGCGCTTTTCAAGGCGGTGGAATACCTGGTCAAAAACCGCATACCGGGAGATTTTGTCGAATGCGGTGTCTGGAGAGGCGGATCGAGCATGCTGACGGCACTTTCGCTTCTCGAGTTTGGCGATGATTCGAGGGCGATCTACCTCTACGACACCTTTTCAGGGATGCCGGAGCCTACGCGTGAAGACGTGATTGCCTGGAACGGGAAGAGCGTCTTAGAGAAACTCGCAGAGGAGCGCAAAGCCGGAAAGGACAGCTTCAAGTCGTGGTCGGTGGGAAGGAAAGAGGTTGAAGCAAATATGCGCGCAACCGGCTATCCGGTTGAGAAAATAGAGGTCGTGGAAGGGGATGTGTGCGAAACCCTCAACCCAGCTGTCCCGGGTAGAGTGCCTGAAGACCTTGCCCTGCTCAGACTCGATACCGACTGGTACGCCTCGACGGTTGTGGAGCTCGACCGCCTCTATCCCCGGCTCGTCTCCGGGGGAATTCTCATAATCGATGATTACGGTCACTTCAAAGGCGCACGAAAGGCGGTGGACGCCTACTTTGACAAGATAGGATCCCATCCGTATTTGAGCCGTGTCGATTACACCGGGCGTGTCCTCATCAAACCGTAGCGGGAGACCGGGATAGTAGTCGTATCATAGAACGCGTCGGCACCATGCGCGTACCGCCCCGGCCCTGCGTGAGCCGCAATCCGCTTACAGGCCCTCCGCGTAAACCGCTATCTCAGCGGCCGCAGATACGATCTTACCGAATCACCCGCGCGGTCGCTCATAACGCCTTCAATAAGGGCGGTCACCGCTTTTTTGTACTGATCGTATGTGATTTTGAGCCGGTTCTGAAGCTGCAGCTCTTCACGGATTCTCCGTACCTTTGCCGCGGGAAGCAGTGACAAGAGGAATGCTCTGTCGTCCTCCGCCATGAACATCATGGAAAGCGCGATCTGCCTGTCACAGCTCCGCATCAGTCTGTTCTGAACGACTACCTTTTGCAAAGAACGAATCCTGCGGACGAGAATATCATTGGGGCTGTTCGTGCTATACGGTGTCATCTCTCACCGGGTATCAATTGATGAAGCCGATACCCGCTCCTCCCATAAAGTAATAGTAATTTACCGCGTCAAACTCGGTTGCAAAGTAACCCGACAGCACCAGTTGTGTGCCCGGGACAAGCCAGTGCAGCTCGGCGCCGGCGGAGTAGGGCGGCTGCACATCAAAACCTCGAGCAAACGGCTTTGTCCGTACCGATCCTGATATCCCCGCGGAAACCGACCCAAAATCGCCGAGAATTCCCAGCCTGCCGTAGGCCCACGCATTGAACGCCGCGCTCTGTGAGGATTTCGGGTAGATCACCGAATAGGGCGAAATCACGATCTCCGGGGCGAAGGTCAGCACCAATGGCGCCGTCTTCAACGCCGCAATTCCTCCAACGCTCAAACCGGTGTAGTTATGAAATGTGTCTATCGATGTATTGCCGACATAGGTGAGCTTTCCGGTGGCGCCGAGGGAGAAGTACTGTGAATCAGGGAGTTTCAACTTGAATCCGACACCTCCGGTAAACGGGAGAGGCTCCTCCGGACCAACAAAGACCGCGCCCTGCAGGTCGAGCTCCACATCATTGCCAAGCCCGGCCCGCACGGCGAGAAAGGTGGGGTATCTGCCTGCCTGGAGGGCCGGATCGTAATGGCCGATGATCCCGCTGTGTATCTGAAAACTACCCGCAGGCAGCGTTGAGGGCAGCGGGGAGAAGAGCGTACCGCTTATCCCGGATGTGACGCTTCTAAAACTTATCACCGCCGAACTGTCGATGGTTACCGTTGTCGAAAGAGTGTGTACCTTCTGCGAGTTTTCACCCTGGGCATGTATCGTAATAAGGTATTCGCCGTCGGGGAGTCGTTTTCCCGCGGAATCGATGCCGTTCCACTCCAGCGATTGATCCCAGGTGGTAAATCTCGAAAGAGGTCTCGAATACACCTCCTCTCCCCCGGTATCGGTCACGATGAGGGTGCCGTCCCCCCAGCTTGTCACCTCAAAGCTCACCTTTGTCGTGCCAAGCCTTCCCGGGTTATTCGGATTGAATACTCTCCTGCTTACATCGAGGGAGCTCAATGCAAACTCCGCCGGCTGCAGGACCACCGATATCCTCGTCGTGCTTCGTTCCCGAATCGTGAAACTCTGCTGCCATTGCTCATAACCGAATTTTCTCACCCGGAGACCATAGGTTCCAATCCGGAGCTCGGTAACTCCTTGTGAGACCGTTTGCCCGTTCACCGTCGCGGTTGCGTCCGCCGGCTCCACTTCCAGAAAGAGATACCCGGTAATCTCATCGAGGGAGACCGAAACCACCACCAGAGTACCGTCTTCGTACTGTGCCCACACCGTTTGCGAGTAGTATCCTTCACGGCGCACCGATATCCGGTAAGTGCCGGGCTTTGCGTTCACCAGCACCGTGCCGGTGCCCACATACTCATTATCGATGTAGACTCTCGCGTCGCCCGGCTGGGTAAGGACCTTTATCCCCTCCTCTTCGTACGACGGTTCCTCGGTCTCTTTCTGTGTACCGTTTTCCGTGTCGCCGTTTTCCTGGGGAGGCTTGCCGGGTGTCGGCTGTTCAGACTCCGATTTTTGCTCTTCATCAGCCCCGATCACGGACTCAAAAAGGGCGCCTTCGGAAGTAGCACAGGAAAAGAGCAGGAAGGAACAGAGAAGAATCGCCGGCAATTTCATGGTATAACCCCCCGGATCGCCCGGTACCTCATACGGTAAAACATACAACTACCAGTATAGCACGTGTTTTGCAACCGCGGCAGCAGTGGAAGCGTCTGCGTCCGCCGCGCGCCGACAAGAGCGCAAAAAAGTGTACACCGCGGCCGGTTTTTCCGATATTGTAATCAATGGGTAGTGATCCGAAAATTGTGGTAACACGCCACCAGGTGACTGCAACGACCTATTTCGGTGGGGAATCGGTTGTTTTGGTACTTCTTAGGCGGGATTTCTATGATTACCACAATTTTCGGATCACTACCTAGACAAACCGGAGCCAAAGAGGTATTCATCGGGTGAGAAAGACGCTTCTCTTTGCACTCATGCTTACAGTCGTCACAGCATCGGTATGTGCCCAGGCATACGAGGCGCCTCCTCCGGAAGGATTTGCCGCGATAGAGATGGGTATGGAGCTCGAACGGGTCAAGGAGCTCCTGAAGGCGGACCCTCAGTTTGACTTCAGGGGTGACCCGGATGTGAGTTTTCTCGCACGCCCGAACGAGTCGCTCATCGAGACCGAAGGGATGACCTTTATCGACCGCGCCTATTTCCAGTTTTATGAAGGCAGGCTCTACACGATCATTCTCGCTCTCAACCAGGACCGGCTGGATCACTACACGATGTACACCGAGCTCATCGACAAATACGGAGAACCGGCCAGTCTTGATCCGACGGAAGTGGTGTGGGAGTTCGATGAGATCAGAATGGTCCTCGAAAGGCCACTTTCGGTAAAATATATCGATATCCCGGTATTCAACCGGATAGTGCGGCAAGGTGCCCAGGCCGAATCGCTCAACGCCTTGAGCCGTGATCGATTCTTGGAGCAGTTTTGAGGGAGCCGATGCGCGCAATCATCTACATGTTACTGTTTCTGTTCGCCGGTATTATCCAGCAGGGTTGTGGAGAAGTTTTGGAAACCGCTGAGCTGCAAATCAACGGCCACGCCCTCGAGGTGGAAGTTGCACGAAGCCCCGATGAACAGGCGAAAGGCCTCATGCACAGGAAATCACTTTCGGGCAACAAAGGGATGCTCTTTACCTACGAGCGTGACCGGAAACTCAGCTTCTGGATGAAGAATACTTCGATTCCGCTGTCGATAGCCTTTATCTCTGCGGATGGGACGATAAAAGAGATATACGATATGAAGCCGTTCTCGCTGAAACAGGTATCGTCCCGTCATTCGGTCCGCTACGCCCTCGAGGTCAATCAGGGATACTTCGAGGAATTGGGGATTTCCGTAGGCGATCGCGTCCAGTTCCCGGAAGGGCTCCAGGATAGCCCGCAGAGTTTCCGCCGGGAGGCCGGCCGAACGGCACGCCGGTCCACCCGCCCCCGGCGGCTCCTAACCCTAATCGTCTTCCTCCTCGAGGTCCGGGAAAAGCTCCAGATGAGGCTTCTCCTCCTCTTCCTCTTTGCCGTCTTCAACGAGTATCTCAATTTTTCGTTCAACCTTCGCCAGTTCCTTCTCGAGTCCGCGGGCGAGGGTAATCCCCTCCTCGAAGAGTGCCACCGCTTCCTCGAGCGGAAGGTTTCCCTCGTCGATCTTCTCATTGAGCTCTTCGAGCCGCTTGAGCCGTTCCTCAAAGCTCTTCATCGTGTACCTCCGTTACCGACGCTCCCAGAGACCCCTTCGAGAGCCTGATAGAAACTTGCCTTCCGGGTTTGGTGGTGCCCGCGTCGGTGATGACCTTGTTTGTTTCCGCGTCCGTTACCAGCGAATATCCTCGCGAGAGGATCTTGTACGGTGATCGTGCCTCGAGTGCCTGTCTCGCAAGCTCGAGCCTGTGCCGGGAAGATGCGGTCAGATTCTGCATCGAGCGCAGCAGGTTCTCCTTGGCATCATCGAGCCGCAGAAAAACCGGCTGGATGATCACCCTGAAGTTCCTTTCGAGGTTTTTTGTGCTGAAGGTGGCGAGAAGCAGCCGGATTCTCTCCAAACGTCTGGAGATCTCAACCTCGATGGATCGCCGCAGGTTCCCGATCCGCTCGAGAAGTTCGGCCCGGCTTGCGCAGACTATCTCGGCTGCGGCCGAAGGTGTCGGCGCCCTGAGGTCTGCGACAAGATCGGAAAGTGAGATGTCCACTTCGTGTCCCACAGCCGATATCACCGGGATTTCCGACGCCGCTATTGCTCGCACCACAACCTCTTCCGAGAAGGGGAGGAGATCTTCGAGTGACCCGCCGCCGCGCCCGGTAATGATCACGTCACCAAGCTCGAGCTCGTTGGCCCGGTTGATCTGTTTTGCTATGACCTCCGCCGCGCCTTCACCCTGCACCGGCGCGGGAAGAACAACGATATGAAGCCCGGCGTTGCGGCGTCTTGTCACCTGAAGAATGTCACGGATTGCCGCGCCGGTAGGCGATGTGACCACGGCAATCCTGGAGGGAAAGAGCGGGAGCGGTTTTTTTAACGCCTTGTCGAACAGCCCCTCCGCGGCGAGCTTCTTTTTCCGTTCTTCGAGCATGAGGAGTATTCCGCCGATCCCGGCTTTTTCGATGCGTTCGCAGATGAGCTGGTAGACCCCGCGCTTCTCATAGACCGAGATGCTCCCCGATGCGATCACCAGCTGTCCGTCTTCGAGGGGAAAGTCGAGCCGGGCGAGGCGGCTTCTGAACATCACCACGCTGAGCGCGGCGTTCTCATCCTTGAGGGTGAAGTAGAGATGACCCGAGCTCGACGGCCTGCAGTTTGACACCTCACCTTCCACACGAATCCCCGAGTACTCGCTTTCGAGCGAACGTTTGATGAGCGAGGTAATCGCGGTAACCGAGTATCTGTTGTTTTCCCGCCCGGGATCCGTCACGCAAGCTCCTTTTCGAATATTCTGTATGATTTAATCATCTGAAGCTCCAGTTTCTCAAGGGCGTTGCGGATGTGGTAATTGTCTTCCAGGATATAGTTGGCCTCCAGCCTGATCCCTCTCGGTTTGAGCGCGTCAAAGAGGCTGACGTAGAGCAGAACATCGAGACCCATATTGTGGTAGTCCGGGTGGATAGCCAATCCAAAGAGCCTGTAGCTCGTCAGCCTTCTTCTTTGTGCAAGAAACTTCAGGAAACCCGCCGGAAAGAGCCTCCCCTCTATCTCTTTGAGTATGACGTTGAGATCCGGAAATCCCAGGCAGTAGCCGACAGGTACGCCTTTATCCTCTACAAACCAGACCGCGTCGGGGTCCAGGATGGGCTTGAGCCGCTTTACCATGTCCAGCATCACGGCTCTGTCCACAGGCACGTAACCCCAGTTATTTGCGAGGGAGATATTGGTCAATCGCCAGATATGCTCGGCGTCCTCTATGAGATTCCGCCTGCGGATGCGCCTGACGGAGATTTCCGGTTTTTTTTGCGCGAGTATCGAAAGAAAACGCCGGGTTCGTGCGGGGATTACATACCCGCCGTCTGAGTTACCGTCGTAGGCCAGCAGGTCCATCGCCTTTTGGTATCCCCGTGTCTGGAATTGATCGATGTAGTACCGGGGTGTATGAGGAGTCATGAACACCGGCAGGCTGCCGTTGCCCTCGAAAAGAAAGCCCCAGTATTCGGCAATCGGATTGATCGGACCGCGTACCGCATCCACCCGATGCGCCCGCTGCCATTTTTCCATCTCTCCAATGAGGAGAGACGCCGCGCCGGCGTCGTTTACGCATTCATAAGCGCCGAATAGCCCGGTATTCGAGCCGTAGTACTCGTTGAAGGCCCTGTCGATGTAGGGGATGCACCTCCCGAGAATCCGGGTTCCGTGACGCACCATGAGGAGGGTGTAATCGGAATTGCGCAAAACAGGGTTGTGCTTTTCCTGGTACGCCCGTTTTTCGTCCAACCAGAGCGGCGGCACCCAGAGCGGGTCGTCTCTGTACAGCTCTTCCGGGAATTTGATAAACTCAGTAAGCTGCTTTTTTCGTTGGGCCTCGATAACTTCCATCCGTCTTTCCGGATGATAGCCCGGGTGGCCGCGAACGTAAAGCTCGAGCGCCGACCTTCCTCATCTTCTACCAAGATAGCACTTAAAGGCCCCGGCGGAGTGTCGATAATATCAACAGGGCCGCAACTTGCGGCTCATGAGTTCAGGGGAAACTGTGTGAAGAATCTCGCGGTAATATACGCCGCCTCAATGACAGGCAACGGATTTCGTGAGCTACTGAACGGGAAATCCGCCTTCGATTCTGTCTTGGAGTACGCAAGATCACTCCCGGATACTAAATCCGTGGTTGTCCTGTGCGGTGACGATTTTCCTGTGTCCCAATGGCCTGATCTGCGCACGATACACGATGAGGCCTGGAACGTGAAGAAACTAAGCCGTTGGCTCGCAAAGCTTTCTGAAGGTTTTGACAACGTCTTTTTTATGCACGGTGACACTCCTTTTCTTGATGTGGAGAAGACCAGGGAGATGTATGCAAATCATACAAAGTACGCGGCTCACTACTCCTTTGCAGACGGTTACCCATGGGGCTTGACTCCCGAGATCATCGACGCTTCCACCGCAAAGGCGGTAGACAGCCTTGCCGGTGAAGACGATAGTCAAGTTGAGCGTAACGCGGTCTTCGAGGTCTTGAAAAAGGACATCAACGCCTTTGATATCGAGACCGATATAGCCGCGGTGGACCAGAGGCTGTTGCGGGTGACCCTTGCCGCGGACACAGACCGCAATACCTTGCTGCTGTGCCGTATGATAGACGCCGGTGTCCATGATCTGAAGACGGTAACGGCTTTCCTGAGTGAAAGCCCCGGGGCCCTCCGGACTCTGCCGGCGTTCGTCAACGTGCAAATCGAGGAGGGTTGCCCGCAAGCCTGCTCGTACTGCCCCTGGCCTCTCATACATGGCGACGTGCTCTCCGGGAGAGGGGAGATGAGTGCCGGGCGGTTCAATACGATTCTGGAGCAGGTGGCCGGTTTTTCCGGAGACGCAACCATCGGGATTTCCCTCTGGGGAGAACCCGCGCTGCACGGTAACGTGGAAGAGTTGGCGGCGGCAATCGCGAAGTATGAGGGGTTGTCGCTGCTGGTAGAAACTTCCGGAATCGGTTGGAGGGAAGGCGCCATACGGCGTATTCTGGATGTAGTGGGAGATAGAACTCAGTGGATCGTATCTCTCGATGCGTTGAACACCGAGCTGTACGGGCGTCTGCGGGGAGAAGGTTTGAAAGAGGCCACCGACACCGCCCGCTACCTTATTGAACAGGCCGGCAAAAACGCTCATGTACAGGCGGTGCGGATGAAGGAGGGGGAAGCGGAGCTGCAGGAGTTCTACAAGTTCTGGAAGAAGCATACTGATAACATCATCATCCAAAAGTATGACTTTTTTTCGAACTTCCTGCCGCAACGCAAAGTAACCGACCTCTCACCGCTCAACAGATTTCCCTGTTGGCATCTGAAACGCGATCTTTGCGTGCTGTTGGACGGCACGGTACCCGTGTGCCGTGAAGACCTAAAAAAAGAACATACGCTGGGCAATATATTCACAGAGTCGCTCGAGACGATCTGGTCCCGCGGAGAGGAGTGGTATCTGAAACACGTGAACGGGGAGTACCCCGCGCTGTGCGAAGTATGCGATGAATACTATACCTACAACTTCTAAGAGAATGCGGGTTCCCTACACCGTCGTAGGGGGGAAGCCGTCGGGTGACGCGCCAAGGGTTCCGGCGTCTCTCTCGCTCGTTATCCTCAACAGGGGGGGACGCCCCTACAAGAGCACCGTTTTCTCTCAGATTGAGAACCTGGGGTTCAGGGAAGTGCTTTCCGTCGAGGGTCCGTCGGAGGCCTACGACATCGAGAATCTCTCGAGACGATTCCCCTTTGTGAAATTCCTCATTCTGAAGAAAGAAGTGACTATCGGCGAGCGGATCAATATGGCCATCGGCGAATCGAACGGCAGGTACAACCTGGTCATCTGGAATGATATCAAGTGCCCCTCTACCGCCGTCACCACCAAACTCGTTGAGAGAATCATAAAGCGGGATGTGTTGTGCACCGTACCGGTGCTCCTCAACACGAGGGGAGAGGCGCTGCCGACTATACAGGCTCCTGCGTTCTACAACCGGCAGTTCCGGGTGGTTTCGCTACAGCCCGTCAAGGACGGTACCCCAAGCATATTCCCCTTCGACTATTGTGGAATTTACAACAAGGAGCGGTTTACCCTCACGGGCGGTTTCGATTATCTCCTCGACGAGGCTTACTGGCAGAAGCTTGACTTTGGGTTCAGGAGCTTCATGTGGGGTGAACAAATCCTCTGCGATACGGCATTTCGTATGGCTTATCACGGAGAAGTCCCTACTGAAGACACCACGAGAGAGCAGAGCTACAAGCTCTTCTATCTGAAGAATCTGGCAATACGGTTCAGCCGAGATTCGGGAAACCTCCCGTGGAGCAGGTATCTGCCATATTTGCTCAAATCCGGGGGAGATCTCGTGTCGGCGACGCGGGAGTTCCTCGAGGTGCGGAAGTGGGTTGAAGTCAACAAATATCGGTTCAGACAGGATTCGAGAAGCGTCACCGAGCTGTGGGAGTTGCCTGAGTGAAGCTGGGTGTATTTCTTCAGGTACGGCTGGGCAGCACAAGGCTACCGGGCAAGGCGCTTTTGCCCCTCGAAGGGCGAAGCGTCATCGAGCACGCAATGGA
>CAZHXC010000038.1:0-1766 GCA_964536145.1 uncultured Spirochaetales bacterium
GGCTTGAGCGTGGTCATAGGCGGGTTGCTCGGGAGCTGGTGGGGCGTGGAACGCGGGATCCTGAAAATAGGAGAACGCCTGCAAAATCGGTTTGGACGGAAAGACGGCGAAGGATCTGCTTTTGCTCTTGGATATCTCAACGCCTCCATACTCTTCTGCGTGGGCGCGATGACAATCGTCGGTTCATTCAGGGCCGGGGCCGAAGGCAACTACGACCTCATCTTAACGAAATCCGTAATGGACGGCTTTATGGCTATCCTGCTTTCCGCCGCCATGGGCCTCGGTGTTGCTTTTTCCGCGCTGACGATCCTGGTCTATCAGGGCGGACTTACACTGCTTGCAAGTTTGATCGCCCCTTATGTAAGCGATCTGGTGCTTTCCGAGCTCTCCGGAACCGGTGGGATACTCATCATGATGATAGGGCTCAATCTGTTGAAGTTGAAGGAGATAAAGACCGGGGATTTTCTTCCCGCCCTTGGGGTGATTCTCGCCTTTGCGCTTCTCGAGCCCGTTGTAGTCGGGCTCATCGGGTAGGTTCCGGCGCCCCCGGGACGCATCGGCCGCCCTTACGTCTGCCGCCGCCGGCGCCTCGCCGGTGAATATCTGCTAGATTAACTCTTCGTGCTCATCAATGATATTGATACACACGCTCGGGGAAACGCTCACATCCAGCGCGTCGATCTGGGCGAGGGCGCTCCTGACATTGCCCTCGTTGGCCATGTGGGTGGTGATAACCACGGGAACGCCCGCCGACCGGCCCTCTGCGAACGATGCGCCCGGGGCACTTCCACCGGGCGTGCCCGGGCCCGCTGTATCCGCAACACTTTCCGGGAGCTCCTTTTGCAGCACCGACGAGATGCTGATACCGTGATCACCAAGGATGGTGGCCAGCCGCGCAAAGACTCCCGGTTTGTCGAGAACCGTCACTCGCAGATAGTACCGGCTGGTGAGTTTCTCGGTTGGCAGTTGATTGGCCGGCTGTGACGTCTCCTGCCAGATATTCGGCCTGTTGAAATACTCGGCGTAGGCTCCGGAAGCAATTGAGAGGATGTCCGCTATCACCGCGGAAGCGGTGGGCGATCCGCCTGCGCCCCGGCCGTAGTACATGGTGTGGCCAACCACGTGGCCGTAGACGCTCACCGCGTTGAACGGTCCGGATATCCAGGCCAGCGGATGATCGAGGCTCATAAACGAGGGCCTCACCCTGAGCGATATGCCCTCATCGGTTTTCTGCGCTACGGCAAGCAGTTTCACGACATAGCCGAGCTCCCGCCCGATGGAGACATCGATGGACTCCAGGGTATCGATTCCTTCAACCGGGATTCTGTCAAAGTCAATCTTCTCTCCAAAGGCCAAAGCCGCGAGGATGGCGAGTTTGTGCGCGGTGTCCATACCAGTGACATCGAGGGTGGGATCCGCCTCCGCCAGTCCGCGCTCCTGGGCGGCTTTGAGCGCATCCGGATAGGTGCTCCCGTTGCGGATCATCGAGGTGAGAATGAAATTACAGGTGCCGTTCACAATTCCGTAAAACGCCTCGATATCATTGGCAATCAATCCGTCAAAAAAAGCTCGTACGAGCGGTATGCCCCCTCCACAGCTTGCTTCGAATGCGATGGAAACCCCGTGTTTCCGGGCGATTGCGGCAAGCTCGGCGCCGTGATGTGCGAGCAGCGCCTTGTTTGCGGTTACGACGTGTTTGCCGGCTTTGAGGGCCTGGATGGCGAGGGGGGCATGGAGGTTGTGGCGGGTGGCGATGAGGATGGCGT
>CAZHXC010000038.1:1776-12148 GCA_964536145.1 uncultured Spirochaetales bacterium
CTTTGAGTATCTTTTCGGTAACCTCACGGGCGATGGTGGTACCGCCTATGAGCTCCGCCACGATAGAGATTTCAGGATCAGCGAGGACCTCATCGAGGTTGTCGGTCAGGAGCGAGTCATCTATCCCAAGGGACCGGGCGTTTGCAAAATCGACATCTACTACGTATTTCAGGTACACGTCGACGCCTGAGCGCGCTAACAGTTCCTTTCGTTCTTTGATCAAGAGCTGAGCCGTAGCGCCGCCGACAATGCCGCAGCCTGCGATTGCAACGGTAACGCCTGAGTCTGATTTCATCTCGATTCACCCCCGTACGGAAACTCGCATCATCCTACGGGCGGGCCGGAAGCATGTCAACATCGAGCTGCGACACCACGGTGCGGACGAGGTCGTGGTCCATGTGCGGAACCGGCGCGATCCTACGGGTCCCGCCTTCCTTCCTCCAGGTGTACAGCCTTTTATCAGCAAGGGTACTTGAAATCAGACCGGCATGAGCGCGTCTTTGAACGGGGTCTTTGAGGAGATTGATGAACCGCGCGAGACGAAAAGCGGTCACAAGCGATCTTGTGGATACGGTTTTTGTCCACGGATAGGCCGATGAAGAACAGCAGAGCACGGGCGATGACTCGAGAAACACCGATCTGTCTTCAAAGCCCTCGATTCCAGGTGTCGGGTAGAAGAGTGATATACCGATGGTGGTCTCGAGGGAGGAAATGAAGAGGAGATTGGCGGCGATGGTCTGTACGCTGTCGCCGGGAAGGCCGCAGATAAAGTAGGTGACCGATGGTATGCCTCGTTCAGCTGCCTGGGAGGTCAATGAGGCTATCCGGGTTCCCGCCTCGTCACGGTGCACACCGGCGAGGACCCGGGGGGCAACCGAAGCGAGAGAGAGGTTGAGCCGGGAAAGCCCCGAACCTAAGAGCTTTTCGAGGATCGGGGAGGTGAGGAACCCTGAGTCAACGCCGTTTTCAGCTGTAATCGCCGGTGCATCGAGCTTTCGTTTTACGTATTCCATTACGGCGAGGGTATACTCAGGCGCCGCGAGCAGGTTGTCGTCTTCGAGGTTGAAGTGGGCTACTGCCGTTTCTCGAGTGGCGGAGATACCGGTGGCCACCAAGTCGATGCCCCGGACAACCTTCCTTAACGGCACTTTTCTGAACTTCCTGCCGTGGCAGAGGTGATTGGAACAGAAGGCGCACAAGCGCGGGCAGCCGCGGCTCAGAGAGGTGCTCAGCCGTCTTCTGTTGCTCCGGCCAACAACACCGGCAGAGACCCACTCGAGCTCCTCCGCCGTCGTCTCTCTCGCAGGCGACGGGGATAGGACACGGTCGTTTTCTGCATAGTGGAGCCCTGGTACCGAATCATAATTGGGATCAGGCTTCTCGAACTCACTCAGCAACCGGAGGAGATTTGTCTCGGCTTCCCCGACGAGCACAAAAGATACCGCGCGGGATCTCAGGAAAAACTCCGGAAGCACCGTCGGGCCCGCACCCCCAGCTACAATTGCCAAACGAGGCATCATTTCGCGAACAGCCTTGGCCAAAGCAACCGTGTCTTCACCATATGCGTAGGCAAAACAGGAGATGAGGAGGAGGTCAGGATCAGCATCGGAAATCAGGCGCGCACATCGGGAGGGTTCGGGCCCGAGGCGTTTGTAACCAGTGAAAAAGCTCACCGGACCGGTCTCTTCTATTGTAAAGGGGTCGAGATACTTAAGCGATGGCGGCCGGACTACCGGTTTTGCCTTCTTCGCCATCATCGGAAAATCCATGAGGACTGCGTCGTGTCCGGCCGATTCAACTATCTTACAGACGGTCCGTGCACCTAATGCGGACATCCTGTTGGCCGAGAAGTAGAAATCGGAAATCGATGGTACGGCAACGCACACTCTCATCACAGCGCCTCATGCCGGCGGATTGGCGCGTTTGGGCCGGCCGCAGAATGCATCGGCTATCCGGAGAGTTTCCGCGCTATGGCGTCTATGGTCTCTTTGCTCAAAGGCAGCCTGGCGTCCTCGAGCACCGAGGTAAGCGCAAGGAGGTTGTCGTTTGACACGAGGTTTTCTGTCGACATCTCTATGACGAGCCTTTCGCCCGGAACAACTTCCCGCAACAGCTCGAGGGTGTATTCTATGACGGCTTTCGGCCCCAATGCGTAGATAGCAGCGGGGAATCCGACCCAGACTGCCTTGTCCTTCCAGCTCGAGAGCGCCTCGCCGATCGGCAGATCACCCATCGGAGGGGGATGAACCGCCTCTACAACGTCAATGGGTGTCACAGCGATGAGATCTTTGAGAACCTTCAGGCTCCCGTCCATGTGGACGAGCATCAGTTTCCCATTCTGATGGAGAATTTCGCCGGCTTTATCGTATTCCGGCATGAAATACGCTTTGAAGAGCCGTGGATCGACCAGCAAACCGTCAATATTGTCGCCGCACATCACCATCTTGGCCGGGGAGTTGGCGGCAATCTTGTAGAGCGCTTCCCGGCTTTTGCATATGGTCCGGTAAAGCTCCTCAACAAGGTCACGGTGGTCTTCGTGATGAAAATAGAACCTCCCGCCTTCGCTTCCCACCCAGTCGATCATGAGCGTCTGCATGGGGGAATGGGGAAGCGCCGCGATAACACAGCCGTCGTCGCCCAGCCAATCCTGCGCCTGTTCGATGGGAAAGTAGTCCGCGATATATTCGGTGTGTTCTACGATGTAGTTGACCACTTCATAGTCTCCCGGATCTTTGATGAGCCGGGAAAGGAGCCACGGGCTCACATCCTTCCAACTGCGCTGCCCGTGCCACTGGCCGGTTCCCGGCTCTCGGTACTCATCGACATAGACACTCCCCAGAGGAGTGGTGTAGGTTCTGCGAGCAACCGGCCGTCCTGAAAGCGTTGCCTGCCGCTCGGCTATTTCCACATCGTGCATCCGTTCGATGTGAGGCGGCCGGTACCAGTTGATTCCCATGCCCCGGTTTCTGCATTCACGTTCCGCCCAGCCTATCTGACTGTGACGCCAGTAGTGAAAGAAGGGCAGCGTATCGGCCCGGTTTTTTCGGCTTGCTGCGGTAATTCGCTCCCGTCTGGTCATAACGCCTCCCGATTGTTGTTGGAATGTGTATAAATATACAGGAGCCGGGCGTTTCAAACCAGTCGCAATCGGGCGTGGCGGCATCGGTCACGCCCGTTCGCGCCGCGCGATCCGCCTCAATCTTGCTGCCGCGGTGTCCTAAATTACTGCCAAAGGCCAAAAAAAAATTGACATCTGAAATTCCGTGACCTACAATAAGTCAATATTTTTACCGGAGGTTTCTATGAAAAAGGTAATTCTGTGTTTAGCAGTCCTTGTCTTCAGCGTTTCCTTTGCATTTGCTGAAGGCCGGACCGAGGAAGCTGCCGAAACGACTGGGCCGCAGTACGGGGGCACGCTCACGGTATTCGGCTCGGGTCAAAACGAGGACCCGGCGAGCCCGGATATCATGGACGGTTTCTGGCCACCGCGTATGCTCATGTTTATCGAGGAGCATCTGCTCGAAGGTAACTTCGTGAAATACGGCCCGAGGGGGACCGATCAGTACCCCTTTGAATCGATCGCGTATATTCCCAGCGACTACTTAGAGGGCCTCCTTGTTGAAGACTGGGAAATAACGCCTCAAAAAACCGTCTGGTACGTACGACCGGGCGTAGAATGGCACGATGTGCCGCACGTGATGGGAGGCAGGGACCTCGAGGTCACCGCTGACGATATCGTGGCTGACCTACTCTACTTTGCCGAATCTCCAAACGGCAGTCAGAACTTTGCACCGATGTTCACCGATATTTATGCCACAGACAAATACACCGTTGTCATAGAAACCCCCGGCTTCAATATCGATTTGATGTACATCGTAGGCTATGAGGACCGCGCAACCTATTGTCCTCCGGAGGTGTACGAAGCCCCCGGCGGCGGTAGCAAATGGGAGAACCGTGTGGGTACCGGCCCGTATATGTTTGAAGAGTACGTTGTCGGTTCACACATGTCCTACAAGAAGAACCCGAACTGGTGGAGAGAGACCACCACCATCGACGGTGTTGAATACGAAATTCCTTTTATCGACAGAATGGTCAAGCCGATTATACCGGATGAATCGACCCGTGTAGCCGCCATCCGGACAGGAACCCTGGATTACTATTGGGGTGTCCCCGGATCTGCCTGGTCTACCCTGGACAAACAGAAGGGTTTGGTCAGCAAGAAGTATCTCGGCGGCTTCGGTATCCGTTGGGCGTTGAACGTCCAGGAGCCGCCATTGGACAATATCGATGTGCGCCGTGCGCTCTTTAGAGGTACAGACATCGAAGGGTTCGGAAAGGCAGAGTTTGCGGGTCTGGATGTGGATCTACCTATCCACTGGTTCCCGATGTACCCCTTTGACGCATCGGTGTATACGCCAATGGAAGAGCTTCCTGCGGATATTCGAGAGCTCTACGATTACGATCCTGCAGCAGCTAAGAAGATGCTCGCAGACGCCGGCTACCCGGATGGGCTCAAGCTGCAAGTAAACGGGGTTTCAGATGCACTCGGCCAATCCCGGACCTCTCTGCTAAAGGACCAATGGGCCAAGATGGGTGTTGACGTTGAGATCAAGTCCTATGCAAATGCAGATCAGACAAGAATGGGCTTTATGAGAGACTACAAGCATGTCTGCTTTGACGACATCGAAACCGCTAACGCTATCCTTACCTTAAGGCAGGCCGGCGAGACGGGGCATGCGCTCAACATTACTACATCGAATGACGAGTACGTGGATGAAGAGATGGCGAAGATCATGGCGGAGGTTGATCCTGACAAGCGAAACGCCATGGTGAAAGAGTTGGGTGTCTATGTGCTCGGGCAGGTGTACTCGATACCCGGCAATACCCGTGTCAACGCCAACTACTGGTGGCCGTGGATACAGAACTACTATGGTGAGGCGAATGTGGGCGACCACAGTGATTTTGAAAAGGTTCTCGCCCATGCATGGATCGATGAAGCTCTGAAGAAGGAGATGGGATACTAAGCGACGGTCGTCGCTTGAACCCGGGGGGCGGGTGTTCTCGCCCCCTGTCATCTTTCGGGATCTTCGCGCTTAGTAAAGGCAGGATACTCTATGCGTGCTTATGTAATCCGCAGAATCTTGGTGCTCATACCCACCATATTGATGGTGACCCTCATCATTTTCTTCTTGATACGACTAATACCGGGCGACCTTGTCGATATGATACAGGCCCAATCAGTCGATGCTGCTGTAGACCGGGAAGCGCTTGAGAAGGCTTTGGGTCTCGACGCCCCGCTGATCGTACAATACGGACGATGGTTAGGAGTCGCACCACAACCGGACGGGCAATTCAGCGGGGTTTTACAGGGAGATCTTGGATCATCGGCATGGCAAAAAACATCGGTGACGTCGCTCGTCAGCAAGAAGTGGCCGGTAACCCTCGAGCTTGGCCTCATTGGTTTGTTCGTCTCTCAGATAATTGCCCTGCCTATCGGCATGTTATCGGCTCTGCGGCAGAACACCTGGGTTGACTACGTCGGGCGTACCTTTGCAATACTCTGCATTTCCATACCCGGTTTCTGGCTTGGAACCATGATCATAGTCTTCCCGGCACTCTGGTGGGGTTATATGCCGCCGATCATGCTGATAACGTTGAAACAGGATTTCTTTGGTAACCTGAAGATGTTCATTATCCCTGCCATGGTTCTGGGGATGGCGATGTCCGGGATGACCATGAGGATGACTCGGACGATGATGCTCGAGGTATTGCGGCAGGACTATATCAGGACCGCCTGGTCGAAAGGTTTGAGGGAGCGTGTCATAACCGTGCGTCATGCGTTGAAAAACGCCTTAATTCCCGTGGTCACGATTATCGGATTTCAGGTGCCGGTGCTTATAGGCGGAACGGTTATCGTCGAGCAGATTTTCTCCCTTCCAGGAATGGGTCGCCTGCTGGTAGAGGCGAGTCTGAAACGCGACTATTGGCTGATAAGCGGGATAATTCTGATCTTTTCGATGGGGTTGGTGTTTGTGAACCTAATAATTGATATCAGCTACGCCTATCTGGACCCCAGAATTCACTACAAGTAAGGAATGAAATGTGGCTGAAAGCATCGTAGCAACGGTAGCTGAAACTGAAAAAAGGCGTTCCCCTGTTCGCACCTTCTTCAGAAGATTGGTAAGGGAAAGCCCCCTTGGCTTGATAGGCGGGGTCATCACGGTGGCTCTGCTGTTCGTTGGTATTTTTGCCGATGTTCTCGCGCCGTACGGCATGAACGAGAGCAATATGGATCAGCTCATCAAACCGCCGTCTGCGGCCTACTGGTTTGGCACCGATAACTTAGGGCGGGATATTTTGTCCCGTGTTATCTACGGCGCACGGATCTCGGTGATCGTGGGCTTATCTGCCTCCACAATGGCGACGATTATTTCGCTTTTCATCGGGATGCTGAGCGGATACGTCGGTGGCAAGTTAGATATGACCATTCAGAGGGTAGTCGACAGCGTCATGTGTGTTCCACAGCTTATTCTGCTCATGGTGCTGATTACGATCATTGGCCCGGGCATGCTGCAAATAATACTGGCTCTGGGACTGATGTGGGGTATCGTCGGTTCGAGAATATTGAGAAGCGCGGTTATCGGCATAAAGGAGAACGTCTATGTCGAGGCGGCGCGGGCACAGGGTGGCTCAATCGCCAGGGTGATTCTGCGGCACATCCTGCCCAACATTCTCGCACCTACGATTATTCTGTTTACCACCCGTGTGCCCAACGTCATCCTGACCGAGTCTTCGTTGAGCTTTCTCGGCTTCGGGATTCCACCACCAACGCCAAGCTGGGGTGCAATGCTATCAGGCGACGGACGCCGATACATGCTCCAGGCGCCGTGGATGGCCATTTGGCCGGGACTGGCCTTGAGCGTTGTGGTCTTTGGCGTCAACATGTTTGGTGATGCGGTAAGAGACCTGCTTGATCCGAGACTGCGCGGCGGCGCCGGTCGCTACGGGTTGACGCCGAGAGGCTCCGCGGCCCGAGATGAAGATACCGCCGGCACGGAAAGAAGTGCAAAGCGGGGAGCGCGGTCAAAAGCCTCTCTGGAAACAGCATCGGAGTCTACAGACACAGAGTAGCGGATACGCCGCGACTGCCAAAGCAGCGCGGCGTTTTTCATACTTTCTTTACGAGCTTGCGAAAGCTCCGTACCTCCCGGGGAGGATCCAGATGAGAGCTCCAGCTTGTCCAGGACACCTCGCCAACGTAGATGTCGCCTCTTGAATCAACGGTCACGCCGTGTGGAGCAATAAACTGATCAGGAGCCTCTCCCATGTGCGGGGCCCCGAGACGCGCCAGAAGTTTTCCATCCAAATCGTAGATGCTTACCCGGCTGCCGATATCGGGATAATCCTTGTTCACCGGCAGGTGAGTAGGCAACTCGCCGATATAGCACAGATCATCTTCAATATGAATGCCGCAGGGACGGTGCATGTTGTTCCACTGTGTGAGATATTTCCCGTCCGGGTCAAATATCTGCACTCGATGGTTTTCTCTGTCGGCGATGTACACTTTTCCGTCACCATCGGTGACGACGCTGTGGACCAGATTGAACTCGCCGGGATCGGTACCAAAATCTCCCCAGGATGATTGATACTCCCCATCCGCGGTGTAACGGTGCACCTTTGCGTTGCCGTATCCGTCGGAAATATAGAGATCCCCGTTCTTGCCAAAGGCCACCTTTGTCGGTCTGTTGAAAGGCTTTCCGCTCAAGTACTCTGCCGGTTTGTTTGGGGTACCGATTGTAAGAAGCACTTCACCTTCAGGTGTGCATTTTCGGATGGTATGGTCTCCGTCATCGGCGCACCACAGGTTTCCCTCCGGGCCTGTAGTGACACCGTGAGCCCGGGAGAAAATGTCTTCACCCCAGGACCGTATAAAATTCCCCCCGCGATCGAAGACGATCATCGGATGATCTCCCCGGTTGAATACGTAGACGTTGTCATCAGCGTCTACCGCTACATCCGCAACTTCGCGGAACGACCAACCCGACGGGAGCTTTGCCCACTCGGTGTCTACCTCATAGGTAAAATTATCTTTCCCAAGATTCATGACCGCTTAACCTCCACCATTTTGATGATTATAGCATACTATGAGCTCCGCGAAGTCCGTCAAGGCGCCGGCTATACGCTGCCGCTTGGAACACCCGCCTTTTTTTGGTACCTTTGCGCGCATGCGGTACATGGGTTTGGGCGATATCGCGGCACTCTCGCGTCGCTTCGACGTTTTTGATGCCCTGCGGTCTTATGATCGCGACCTTCTCGAAGCGCGGTTGTTTCCGCCGCTCCCGGTCTGCGGTGACGATCTGGTCTGGGGATTTGCCATACTGCGAGAAGCCTGGCGAGCGGGTTTGCAGGAGCTTCCGGTGGCGGATGTTCGGCAATCAGAAAGACTACTGTGCGCGCTCAAGCTCGAGAACAGAAGCGGTCGCTACACTCCGGAAGAACAGGTATCGATCTACACACTTGCCCTCGAGGTTGGCGCTGCCGGGGACCCGGAACAGATCTCAGTTGCGGTCACCGGGAAACGGGGCTTCTTTCAGAAGATGGAACGTATTTCCAAGCTGCCGGACTACCTTGCCGCGGGTGTGAACAACGGACGGCTCGATATTGGTACTGCAGAGAGGATTGCGGGACTTCCGGAAGCCGCCTGTATAAAGGCAATCTCGAGCAACACACTCAGTTTCAGTCAGGTTCGCCACTTTCTTATGTATCTTGATGAGATAAGACGCCGTGACGGTCTGGGCGCCAAAGAGACGGTTGCACTTGCCGATGAGCTTCTCGCCGCGGAGGATCCTGTCGACGCGATCAGTACTATCAGAAACCCGATGCTCGCGGAGCTGAAGAAAAAGTTTGAACGTGTGAGGGACCGATATACCGAACACACCGGCTTACAACTCACCGCACCGGCCAACTTTGAGGGGGACAGCTTCCACGTTTCATTTTCTTTTTCAACCAGGCTCGAGTTTATCCGGAAGGTGCGGAAGCTCGAGAAGCTCGAGGAAGGGTGTGAGGAACTTGAAGAGCTTCTATAGCAGTCTTGTGAAACACGTATACGTCGAGCGTGGCGCCGAGGAATGCGATGCGGTGGCCGCGGCCAAAGAGACGCTACCTCGTATCGATTTCCGCGTGGTGACCGATACCTCAGGGATTCCCGAGGATCATCTCAAGGGGACCACCCTTTACTTGAGAAAACATCCGGGGAATCCGGTGGGTCGGTGCCCGGGCTCCCGGGGGCACCTGTGCTGCAACTACTACACCATAGATCTGTACGCGGGGTGCGGGCTCGGGTGCAGCTACTGTATTATGAAAAGCTACCTCAATTTCTCACCCGTCACCGTCTACGTGGATCCCGCCCCGGCGATAGAAGAGGTCAAGAGACTCGCCCGGGCAAACGGAACGGCCACTGTCAGGATCGGTACCGGTGAAGTCGGCGACTCGCTTCTCTACGATCCGATCTTCCGGTTGTCCGAATCCTTTGTCACCGGCCTGAGCGATTTGGATAACGTGCACTTTGAGATGAAAACAAAGACCGATTTTGTCGATCACCTGTTCGGGATAAAGAACAAGGGGAACGCCATTATTGGGTTTTCGCTGAATCCACCGGAAATCGCAGACCGGGAGGAAGGGGTGTCCAGCCCGGTGGGCTCAAGGCTCGCCGCGGCGCATCGTGCAGTCAAAGCCGGCTATCGTAGCTCCTTTCACTTTGATCCGGTATTCAAGGAAGAGAAGTGGCGTGATTACTACTTTCCCCTCATTGACGAGTTACGGGAGTTTCCCAAAGGAAGCGTTGCATGGATAAGCCTTGGTACTTTCAGGTACATGCCGGAATTGAAAAGAAGAATCGCCGCGAGGCCGTATCTCTACGATGAGTACGTACCATCCGCTGACGGGAAGTACCGCTATCTGCAGAAAGTGCGGGTCGACATGTACCGCGAGCTGTTTGCAAGAATGCGAACGGCGGTAGACGCGCCGGTCTATCTGTGCATGGAGAGTAAGGCGGTGTGGAAGCGTGTATATGGTGCGCTTCCACACGACATCGCAAAGCTGGAGGCCATATTCGACGATGACCCCGGACGGGGTGAAGCCTGACAGCGCGACGCAGCGGCCGCGGGCCTTATCGATACGCCTCCGGTTGCCGCAACCTCCACCGGGCGAGGCTGTCTGCGAGAGTCTCGGTTGATCCTTCCTCGGATACCGAATCGGCGAGCCAGGGTATTATTACCTCTTCGCGCATTCGTTCCCAGCTTTTCGGCAATCTGTGAGGAAAATCGAGATATCCGCCGTGGGGAATGTGGCCGAGAAGAAACGGAAAGAAACG
>CAZHXC010000039.1:0-11972 GCA_964536145.1 uncultured Spirochaetales bacterium
CACGATGACGAGATCGCCCCACGGCATCGCTTCAATAAAAAGAGTCCGATCATCAATGTCCTGAAAAAGAAACCACCGCTTTCTGTAGGGAAATGTGATACCAAGCACGCGTTTTGCCGGAACGAACGCATCGTTCGTATCGAGCACAAGAAAAAACTGACGACCCTGAACGGAAGCATGAAGCATGTTACGCTTCCACCCAATATCGATCAGCGCTCCGAGTGTCGCGTACAGCCCCGCCAGGTTGCTCAGATCGCTATCGACTCGCACGTCGAAATGCACTCCTCGAAGAGGGTTATCCGTTTGGTCGGCGACGAATCCACGGGACCTGGCGATCGCAACGAGCAGTTCCTCATTCAGCCGCCATGCCGTCTCAACACCGCGGGAGGAGTTAGAGAGTGCAATTGCGCCGAGCCCTGCATCCGGCGCAACGTACATGTGAGCGCGATGATAGAGGGTGGCACCGCCATGCTCAAAGACGCGTCCTGCCGCGGTTGTCCTGTTGCTCAGCGTGAAGCAGAGGCCGACACGATCGTCGAGATCAAGCGGGACGCTGTTATTTTGGACGCGAAACATCTCCGCCCGTGAGGATGCGCCAATAAGGGCTGGATCGAGCCGAAGAATTGCCTCGAGGAATCGCGCCATGTCGGATACAGTGGAGATAATCGCACCCGCCGGAACATCGCGTATCGGCAACTCCATCTGTCCTTCGCCGAGTTCGTTGTATGGCACGGCGAATGTCGACGCTTCAGGAGCAGCGTTGAAGAATCCGGAACTGTCCATACCCAAAGGGTTGAAGATTTTTGATTGAATATATTCTCGATAAGGTAACCCACTCACGTGCTCGATCAGGTGACCGAGAAGTGCATAGCCAAGGTTAGAGTACACTCGTAGTAGTCCCGGAGGATAGCATGCGTGCAGATTCGCGGTAAGCTTCGTAAGACTGCGGTAATCTTCTGGATACGGAGCGAATTTGCCGGTCCAGACATCGTCGGGAAGTCCTGCATGATGTGTAAGCACATGACGGATCGTGATCTCGGATATCGGACCAAACCGGGACTGCAGACGAAAACCCGGCAGATAACGCGTCAGCGGCGAGTCAAGACTTATCAGTCCGGACTCAACGAGTTGCATTACTGCGAAAGCGGTGAACACCTTCGTCACCGAACCTATGAGATACCGTGTCTCCGTGTTCGTGGGTGACAGGGTTTCCTTATTCGCGACACCAAACCCCTCACCCCAGATCATTCCATCGTCGGCGACGACAGCGACACTCAGGCCGGTGATATTGTTGTCTTCTAACTCGGAAAAATAGGACTTCCGAAACGACTCCACGACCGAAGCGAACTGTTCTGAGAGCACCGTCGCGTCGGCTTCCATGCTGGAATCGTTCAGCGTGCCCTGTTGAGCCTCGCGCCTCGTGACCGATTCCGATGACATCGCATCTTCGTTCACGCCTTCTCCAGCAGGAGCGGCATGACTTAAGATCGCAAGGGACAGCAATACGATCATGATTGTATGAACATTCGGTTTCACCCGCTCCTCCCTGTATACAAACGAAAGCGTTGCGCCAGGTTGCCGGTCGAATCCTGGCACACACCTGCCACGTTGTCCACTGCAAGATATTCGCTATCTCATCGACCCTGAAAGACCGGTATCTGATGATCTCCTGGAAAAGGTAAAGGAATTGATCATGTCAGACGCCGGGATGGTTCTATATATCGCCAAAAAGCCGTTTTTTGTAGTGGAACTCAATCAAAAATAGAATTATTTTTTTCACGGGGACGGAGTCGTGCTGCGGCTCGTCCTGATACGGTCAAAATGACCTATCCCACGGTTCGGAATAATGTGCCTAAGATCTGATCAGCCGCACCGGCGGGAAAGTCCGACGTTGTCGGAATAAAAAAATGGAAGGTGGGCCGCTGAGCTCACAACTGACTTTTTATAGGAGTTTCAAATGGACAAAGAAAAACTCATATCTGTAGCAAACGACATCGTTGCAAAACAGAAAGGAGTGCTGGCGGCGGACGAAAGCACCGGTACGATCAAAAAACGATTGGATTCGATCAACGTGGAGTCCACCGAGGAAACCCGTCGGCGGTACCGCGAGATCCTATTCACAACCGAAGGAATCGAAAGTTATATCGGCGGTGTCATCCTCTTTGATGAAACGCTGCGCCAGGCTACCAAGGACGGCACTCCCTTTGCCAAGCTATTGTCAGGCCGTGGAATCGCTCCCGGAATCAAGGTGGACAAAGGCGCCAAAGATCTCGCGCTGCATCCCGGTGAGAAAGTCACCGAAGGCTTGGACGGCCTCCGCGACCGGCTCGCCGAGTACAGCCAGTTGGGAGCCACCTTTGCCAAGTGGCGCGCTGTTATCGAGATCGATGATCGGGATATTCCTACCACATTCGGTATTCAGGCGAATGCCCACGCACTTGCGCGCTATGCTGCGCTCTGCCAGGAAGCTGGGATCGTCCCGATCGTGGAGCCGGAAGTGCTGATGGACGGCGGTCACGACATTGATCGCTGCGAAGTTGTTACCTCCAGAGTTCTCGAGACGGTATTTGCCGAGCTCGACGCACAGAACGTGCTGTTTGAAGGCATGCTGCTCAAGCCGAACATGGTTATTCCCGGCAAGAAATCCAACAATCAGGCCAGTGCGCAGCAGATTGCCGAGGCGACGATTCGTTGCTTCAACCGCTACGTACCGGCAGCCGTTCCGGGTATCGTATTCCTGTCGGGCGGACAGAGCGCGGAAGAGGCCACTGACAACCTCAACGCTATGAACCTGATTGGCCCGCATCCGTGGGAGGTGAGCTTCTCCTATGGCCGTGCGCTGCAGGCGCCGGTGCTTGCCGCATGGAAGGGTCAGGAAGCCAATGTCGCCGCCGCGCAGGAGGTTTTCCTGAAACGGTGCAAGCTGAACGGCCTCGCCCGCGACGGAGAGTATAAGCCGTCTATGGAGACGGCCGCATAGTCCAAAGGGCCGGCATGACCCGGAAACCCGCCGGCTGTGCCGATTTGTCGGCCCGCCGGCGCTGCCTGCCCGTCCTCCGTTGCGGAAGCTTTTTTTTTCGCTCTCTGAGTTTCACGGTAGAGAAGGATCCCCTTGTTGTCCTCATGGAAGAGCGAGGAAGCCGGTAATGAAAAGCTCAGAAGAGTTGAGGAGTTTGCAAAAGCAGGATCGAGTGAGCTTCTTCATATCGAATGCAGCCGTGTGATCCATCGCTATCGAATAGAGGGAATGATAAGCGCCAAAGTAAAGCAACGATCTGCGGGTTCATTTCCTACACTCGATGGGGATACATACGGTATAAGCGCGGCAGGTCAATATTCTTGCGGCGGTGTGATCAAGATTCGGAGCACTGACGGCCGCGTAATCTGCTATCCTGCCGGCTCGATACGTTTTATCTCACTGATCCGGTCAAAATCGGTATCAAAACTGCAAATGCCTTCCAGTCCGGCAACCAGACAATGGGCGGCGTGGAGGCAGCCGCGTGCCATGAGCTCAGGATACGCATTCATGAGCTTCACGGTCTTGTCCAGGATCTCCGCGGTAATGGGCTCCACGGTAGGCACGATCCGTTTCGCGAGCCGGTATACCTCCCGTCCTTCTTCCCATCGGTTGATCGAACGATACCGGTGCAGGATTTCCTGAAGAACCTCCGTATTCACGCAACAAGCGTACTCCAGACGCGCCGCATCGTGGAGAAATTTGACGCTGGGAACCTTGAAGCGATGAGGAACGCCGGCGGCGTACATAAACACGTTCGCATCAACGAGAATCACGGCATCAAGTCCTCAGCCGACGGCACAGACTCCTGTTTCATTGAAGCCGGAGTGCCAACCGGCAATTGGTAAGTGGCGATCTTGTCCGCGGCCTCGAGCGCCTCGCTCTCCGGATGCAGTCCGTATTGTTTCTCACATGCAGAACGAATGAGATCACCGATGCTGCGATTTGTCGATTCCGATAAGCGCTTCAGCAGATAGTAGAGCCGGGGGCTGAGCAGGATGGTGGTTTTCTTCGAAAGCTCCATATACGCCTCCATATAAGGAATATATGCGAACCCGGCGGGGCTGTCAATTCTGCCAAAACGTCGCTGTCTGTCCGTCCCCCGTTGCTGTGCTGATGGAAGACCGTGGATCAACGGGGATTCAGACCATCGTAAGTCCTTGGCTGACAAATGCCGCGAAATCCTCCCGGTTCCCGGTGGCCAAACGTGCCCCGGCGATGGTGGCAGACGCCGCTATCATGGCGTCAACGCGAAGCCGCCGGTTCCGTCCGCACGCGTTGAACAACCTCGCGGCCTCCGTAGCCGTGTCTGAGACGAACGGAAGCACTCGATCAGATACGATCGTGCGCATGAGATCAATACCATCCGCATCAACAGGTCCGGACAGAAACTCGTACCAGACGATACTCGATGTACACATCTCTTCGCCGATTTCCAACCAAGAGCTTACCTGCCCCGCCTCGTGAGTTCCTTCCACCAGCGCTCTGATCAGGTAATTCGTATCCAGCAGTATCAACGGTCTCTCCCCCAACTGCCCCGGTCTTCGGCCACACGCTGAAGAAATTCGTTCGCCTGTTCCGCGGTTATGCGCCTGCTTGACCGATACCGTGCGACTCTTTCACGCACGTCACTGCTCTCTTTCTCGCTTTGATCCGCAGCCAGGCGCACCGCTCTGCGAACTACCTCCGCCTGGGACACGCCCCACCGCCGTGTCAGGCGTTGGATCCGCTCTGTAGTAGCTTCGTCGAGCGCGAAGCTCGTGCGATACTTCGTTTTGTTCATAATCATAATTATGGCACATAATTATGTCCTTTTCAAGATATCGATTTGAGACGTTTAGACGGTAAGATGGTGTGGCCTTCACCTACACCGCCATTTCTCGACGGCTGCCTGCATTTGTCTGCACAGTATCCAAAATGGATGTGAATTGGTTGCCGATCTTTAGCGGAAGCTGCGGTTAGCCGGCACCACGATGCGGGGAGTTAGCATAGGCATCTTTGACTGTTAAGAATATCCCCCTCAGGCTATTGAATGAGCAATGAAAGCTTTTCCTGAATCTCTGAAATTGCTTCGTCGGGAGCCTTCTCGATCAGTTGCGCATTTCTTACTTTCCAATCAAGGCTCTTTACTTGATCCGACAGAATCACCCCGTTTATGTTCTTTCCGGTTATACGTACCTCAAAGGGATATCCTTTTGTTCTGCTCGTAATTGGACACGCGATGATGAGGCTGGTTTTTTTATTATATTCCTTTGGCGTGAGTACTACGGCGGGCCTTTTTCCCGCCTGTTCGTGTCCCGCCTGAGGATTGAAATTGAGCCAAATAATATCTCCCCTTGCCGGAATATACCGCGGCATTACCAAGCCTCGTTTCCACGGGGACCATCGGTTTTTACTTCTTCATGGATGTTCGATTCATTGATGGCTTCCAGGAGTTCTTCCAGACGAGGTCCTCTTTGAGGCTGAATGATAATCCTGTTATCTTCCTCAATGAGCTCCACTTCTGAACCATGTTCGAGCATAAGATCTTTTGCCATCATGCTGGGAATCCTTACCCCAAGGCTGTTGCCCCACTTTTGAATCGTTGCTTTCATAGCTGAAGTATAAACATAGTTTATACATTCATCAATAGGGGTACATGAGCAGGGCAGAAAGAAGCCGGGAAAACCTCATGCCCGCTCCGGCTCCGGATAGAGCGGTAGCGACACTGATGAAGCCACCTCCCTCATCCGTTCGTCCAACGAGGCAATGACGAAATCTCCTGCGTGGTCGTTGAGCTCCAGGGCCGATGCAACGTGAATCGCATCCAAAGTCCTGCATCGGGAAAGCGCCGCCTCGCGTTCAATCCTTTGCACTATCGCACCATTGTACGAAAGCGCGGTTATTCCACCGAGCATCGCCCCGGCGAGCTCGGATCGTGCTTCGTACACACCAAGCCGGCGGAGGGCTACAATGCACTCCGACCACAAGAGCTGCGAACTGTAATGGTCGTCGCACGAATCCCACACCTTTGCGTACCGGGTTGCATCGGGTTCATCCAAGATGATTGCCAGAAGAAAACTCGCATCGATATAAAGGCGCATGCTCTTTTCTACCCACCGCGAGTGTCGTCGAGGGTTTCCCGCCACGAGGGCACCGGGCCCAGGCGGCGCGCCATTCTTGCGATTTTTTCGGCAGAGACAGCACGATCGACGGGCCGGATAATCCGCCCGGCAAGCTCCAACTGCTCGATATACCGTTGAAAGCGTTCACCTGTATCCTCTTCTGACCGGCTCCGGATTTCAGCGATAACTTCATTGTGGTCGGTCACGATGATCGTCTCGCCCTCACGTACAAGTCTGAGATATCGCGACAGCCGGTCTTTGAGCTCTCTCACGCCAACACGTATCATATCGATATTGTAGCCATTGTGGCTACTTTTGACAATCCACATTCTATCTATTGTGCAAATGACTTCCAGACAGCGGGCTGCACGTGTAGAGCCGGCGTCTGAAACCACAGGCTCATTATAACCTGAACACTGATGCTGCAATCTTGCTTCAGGACGCGGGAGCCAAGACCGGAGGAGTGCGCTGAAACGTTTGCGGCCGCCGGCAAAAATCTTTGCAAAATCAGGAACAGCCCGAGAGCCGGGCAGGCGTCCGAAAAACCAAATTGCGGAAAAGGCCGTTGTCTGATATAGCTTGACCTCATGGGCGCCATTTCAGACAGATTGAAAGATCTGATTCAGGAAACCAGGAATCAGAAGATCATCCGCATCGAGACGCTATACGCAGCGCGCGAGAAAACCATGCAAGACCTGAAGAACGTTATGGCTCCTGGGGAAATGGGCCCCGGGATCGATCCGGCACACGCGGTCTACGCATCGGCACAAAACTTCTTTTCAGTGCTCGCCGAAAACCTCTCGAGGCTGGCGCTGTTTGATGAATACGTACGAAAGATCGAAAAATCGATGGATACCTACGAGCCCGGCTACCCACCGATGAGTCCCGTCACCAATACCTTCTTTTCATTCTGGGCGCACTTCGATCTCAGGTTCGGTATCGACAAAGAAACAATGGGCAGCTGTATCCTCGATGTCGCAGACGTTCTCGGGCTCGAAGATGATATCGTTGAGCTCTTCACAAGGTTCGAATCTTTTAGGCGATTATTACGTTATCATCACCACACCGTATGTCATTACCGGTACGAACGCGGATGATTGGTCAGCCTACTTTGAGCGTATCGTGCCGCGAATCGGCATATCCCCTTTGCTTTTGGCCTACGGAGAATTGATGAAACATGGGATAATGCCGGATTACTGGAATGAATATGTGTTCCAGGCATACAGCAACTATCGGAAGGATGCGGTTTTCCTCCACGGGATACCCGACAAGCCCGATTCCCTGCCCCACTTCGATCCTGCATCGACTATAGGTTTCGATTTGTCGAAAGTCCGATCGGAGAACGAACGACGAGCGATGAGGAAGAAAGCTGCAAAGAAACTGAAAAGAAAGAGGTAGGGGGCGGTGAATGTAAGCATATTCTTCGCCATTCTGCCTTCTATCGATAGCGATTGTCGTACACATAGATACGGCATTGACAATCGTCACGTGACTCGTTACACCTGATGTGTGATAAAGACCTTTGCTGACAAGCAGACGCAAGAGATGTACATCTCCGGGAGGTCAAAACGATTCCCAACGGACATCGCGGAACGAGCCAGGCGAAAGCTTGAGTACATAGACTTGGCAACGACCATAGCCGATCTGAGGATTCCTCCCGGAAATCAGTTTCATCAGCTTGAGGGGAATCGGGAGGGTCAGTGCGCAATTCGCATAAACGATCAATGGCGAATTTGCTTCCGGTTCATTGATGGTGATGCATTTGATGTGGAAATCACAGACTATCACTAGGAGTAGACATGTATGAGTATACCGAATATAGGCAAGCGAAAGGTTCGGCCCATTCATCCCGGCGAAATGCTTAGAGAAGATTTTTTGCCCGACTTTGATCTGACCGTTACAGCTTTAGCAAACGCTTTGCACGTGTCACGTCAGACGGTAAATGAACTGATTCACGAGCGTCGCGCGGTAAGTCCGGCGATGGCGTTACGCTTGTCGCAGCTATTCGGCAACTCCGCGGAGTTCTGGCTCAATGCACAGCGTGCGGTAGATTTGTGGGATGCAGAGCAGGATATCGCAGCTGATTTAGAGCGCATCGAGCCGCTTACTGTTGCATAGCAACGATTATGTAAAGCTTGAGGATGAAGAATAATCCATCAATTTATCCGCAGATCAATGCAAATGGCGACAGCTTCTCACGTTCCGACTTGGGTGCATTGCCAATAGCGACAGAGGATTTCCGGCTAGAAACGTTAACTTTCTGCAGCGCAAACCCCTTCTGCGCAGTGGCGACGGGCTCCACTCGCTAATTATATCACCGCTGAATTGAGTGACGTATTTCGTGGAATTGTATTGACAAAAGGCACACGTATTGCGATCATTATTTGTGACATTCACCTGGGATGATGAGAAAAACGAGAAACTCAAGCAACTCAGGAACATCAGCTTTGAAGAAATAGTAATATGCATAAGCGAAGGCCAGGTCGTAACAGTGTTAGAGCATCCTCAGAAGGCACTCTATCAAAATCAATTCTTGTATTTGGTTGAATATAAAAACTACATCTACGTAGTTCCACATGTTTGCGATGAGAGGAAACAGGAAATTTTTTTGAAGACCATTTATCCAAGTAGAAAATACACAAATCGCTATCTTGGCGAAGGGAATAAGAATGAAGAACGATAAGCTGTTTGAACCGATAGACAATGAAGAAAAAGATTTGATCGAATCAATCGAGCGGGATGAATGGAAAGAGCCGGAAGAATTGGAAATCTACAAGTCCCGCGCCCAAGCATATGCCGAATCAACCATGCGGAAAGACAAACGCATGAATATTAGAATATCGGAACGAGATCTGAAGAATCTGAAGATCAGAGCGATGGAAGAAGGAGTACCGTACCAAAACCCGTAAAAATGACTTGCTAGTTGTCAAATTTACGCGAATAATGACAACTATGTATACAAGATTACTGAGAAGGCCGTCCGGTTCGTTCTTCCTGTTTGGTCCGAGGAGTACCGGAAAGTCCACATGGATCCGGAAAAACTTCAAGAATGCGACGATGTACAACCTCCTCAACTCCCGTGAAGCGCTGAGGCTTGAACGTGATCCCCGCGCGCTTTACGACGAGCTGAAGTCGCTCCCGCCGGAAAGTTGGGTGGTACTCGATGAAGTACAAAAGGTGCCGGCGCTCTTAGATGAAGTCCATAATCTGATGGAGTCAGCGGGTCTACGTTTCGTGCTTTGCGGTTCGAGTGCGCGAAAGCTCAAGAGAGGCGCATCGAATCTCCTGGCCGGACGGGCAATCGTGAAGCACATGTTTCCGCTGACTTCTGCTGAGCTCGGTAACGATTTTGATCCTTCTCAAGCGATTGTCAAAGGCGGACTACCCCTTGCGGTCGCCAGCGAGGACGCGGAAGCTTTCCTGTCAGCCTATGCCTCAACCTACCTTGATGAAGAGATACGGGCAGAGGCGCTCACGCGCAATGTTGGCGCTTTCTCCCGTTTCCTTGAGGTTGCAGCAAGGCAGAACGGGCAGGCGACAAATACGAGCACCATCGCCCGTGAAACGGGAGTTCCCCGTACTACAGTGGGAACGTACTTTGACATACTGATCGATACGCTCGTGGGCTATTGGATACCCGCATGGAAATTGAAACGGTCCACACGTCAGCACTCGCAGCCGAAGTTCTTTTTTTTTGACACCGGCGTTGCGCGAGCCCTTTCAGGCCGGCTGCCCTACCCGCCTACAAACGAGGAGTCGGGTCCTTTGCTTGAGACGATGTTGTTTAACGAAATCCGCGCGTATCTTTCCTATAACGGCCTACGTTACCAGCCCTACTATTGGCGATCGTATGACGGAGCGGAGGTGGACTTTCTCTGCGAAGACCGCTCGGGCTTTATCGCAATCGAAATAAAATCGGCAACACGATGGCAGAAACGATACAACCGAGGGCTCGAGCGGATCAAGACTGATCTTCATCCGGCCAGTGTCACCTGTCACGGTGTATTTCAGGGGGATAGGCCGATAACAATTGAAGGAATCCAGGTCTTTCCGGTGGGACGGTTTCTTGAGTTGCTTTGGCGGGGGGAGATAATACGATAGAGCGTATTGCGATAGGATTACGCAATTCGGTCAAGTGTCGGCATCTTGGCCGGTTCCGGTAGGTAGAAATTATCAATCGCATGGTGGCGATATTGATTAAAGGTACCTCGAAAAACCGTTGCTTTGACATCGCCAGATACGAAAAACCACCATTGTGTATGGACTTGCATTCTGAGGCCATCATCAAAAGGTGGGTTTTTCGATCTGCCCTAAAGATCAATACAGAGAGCAACGGCTTCGGCTATCTGCTTTATCGTATCCGCACTGAGGGCTCCCATTCGATGGATGAAGCGCTCCCGGGACTACAATACGAAGCCCAGTCGATCCGATTGGATCGGCGCTCAAGACAACGACCGGCCTTTGCTTCTTGAATTCCTGACCGCGAGTAGGCTCCAGGTCAACGAGCCAGACTTCTCCGCGTCTTGGATTATTCGTCGTCATCAATCAACTCGAGATCTGAAAGCGAACCGCCTTCGGCGTAATCTCCAATGGCCGATTCCGCAGCTTCTTGAAGAACTTTGACTCGATCTGCCTTGGGCAAAGATCGAAGTTCACGCCATTTCCAACTCGACTCAGATTCGAGTTGGTCTATGCTCTGTGCAACCTCGGGGAACATTGTTCTTATCTCCGTTTCGGCGATCAAGCCCTCTGAAATACACCTGATAAGATGCGCCTGGAATTTCGAGGGCCGCTCCAAATGGTTACAATCACCAGGCTCTTGGCGATGCCAACCCCGGCTTCGCATCGAGATATTCAACTGCCGGTAGGTCCACTCGCTTATTATGCCTAAATCAAAACACCGCCGAATGAGCGCTTGAATGCCGACACCATACTCTTCCTTGATGAGTATAAGTTCCTGCAACGACACCGTCTGTCGAGAACGTCCCACCCGTTCAAACATCACTGACCGGGGTACAATCAGAGCAGCTGCAAAGCGAAAGGCGATCTTTTCATCAAACTTCTCGTCTTCGGTTGATTTGATCACAATGTGGCCCAACTCGTGCGCTAAGTTCATCCGCATTCTGTCCGCGGATACGTTGGATGCAACGATAACAAACCGGACGTCCTTGTTGGCAATGCCCGATAACCCGTCGATATTCTCCTCGGCATCAACTGTGATCACGGCTACACCGGATTTTTCCATCACCGCGGAAAGACGCTCAATAGGCCAGTCACCTATATCCCACTGTTCTCGAAGGTTTTCCGCTGTTTTCTCTGCGTCCTCAAGAGTAGATACCGTTACCAACGGGAGCTCAACGAACGGCGCACTTCCGCTTATATGATCTTCTACAAGTAGCTTTGCCTCCAGCCATTGGCGAGCAGTTTCCTTTATTTCGGCTTCCAGGCGTTTTGGAAGCGATGTTTTTTTTCGAAACCGTAGCCATTCTACTTTGATTGCTGACTCCGTCAGCAAGTAGTCCGGGGAACATTCTAGCGCCAAAGCGAGCGCCCGGAGGTTCGTTGATTTGGGAGCTGACTTACCGTTTTCGTAATTCGAGATTGCTGCTTTCGAAAGGGTGATGCCCTGTTCCTCGACGCGATCAACTACTTCCTGCATGGAAAGCCCCAGAATCTGCCTTCTTTTCTTTATTTGCGCGCCTATATTCATGGAAGATCCTCATTCTCTCTAGTAATGCGTTAACACATTATCACAAGTAGTGCGTATTATCAACTTTTCTTAACAAAATATTAATTTATATGAGAATCGTCACTAGAGAATTGTTCTTAGCGAATCCGGCTTTTGTGGGAAC
>CAZHXC010000040.1:0-2682 GCA_964536145.1 uncultured Spirochaetales bacterium
TGTTCCGGCAGAACCGCACTGACAAACCGGCCACCGCCGTGACCGGGTGTGTAGCCGCCGTAGACGATATCGGATACACCGGCAAATTTGGATTCCGGCGCCACATCAGCAGAAATGTTCCGGCTGTTGCAGCCTGAAAAGAGGCCCATTGTGAGAAGGGCCGCTAACACCAGGGTCCCGGCGGCTTGTACAAAAATCATGTAAGCTTGAACCGCTCAACGCCCCCGCCCGCCACAAAGGAATCAACGAGCGAAGGGACCTCCTCGATATCGACCTCGCTTGTTTTCCCGGATGACCGCATATACACTTCGGCTTTGCCGTGTTCGAGCAACCGTGTTGAAATCACTATCCGGAGGGGAATACCAATCAGGTCGCAGTCGTTGAATTTGACGCCTGGGGACTCACGCCTGTCATCGAGGAGGACTATGCCGTTCATTCTTTCGTGAAGCTCTTCAACGGTTTTTCGAACGGTTTGCGATTTCCCGATTCCCATCAGATACACTGGAAAGGGCGCGAGGTGAGGCGGCCAGGCGATACCCCGGTCATCATGATGGGCCTCCACAACAGCGCTCATGAGCCTGCCGAGACCGATCCCATAGGACCCCATCTGGGGAAACACCCTGTTTCCCCGCTCGTCCCGGAACTGGAGACCCATAGATCGTGTATAGAAATCATCAAGTTTGAAGATATTGCCAAGCTCGATAGCCTTTACCTGAGTGAACTCGCCGTGGCATTGCAGGCACTGCTGACCGTCTCCAACGCGTACGATATCGCCAACCAGATCGGCGGTATAATCCCTGCCGTAATTGATATTGAGCATATGCACGCATTCTTTGTTGGCGCCGTACACCAGATTTCCGGACCCCACCACTGAATCATCGGCAACACGAAAGACGTGGTCTTTCCCCACCGGCGAGAGATAACCCTTTATTAAACCGAGCTCGGAGAGCGCATCGTCCGGCGCCAATCCCAGAATTGGCTCGTTCAACAACAGGGAGAGTTTCTCCTCGCTTATCTCATAGTCCGCCCGGACAATCGCCATGACGTAGCGATCGGTTGTTCTGTACACCACCGCCTTTGCCAGCTTGTGGCGAGGGAGGTCAAGTACCGTTGCCAGTTTCTCCATGGTTGTGCATCCGATGGTTTCGATCTCTTGTGCTTCACGCGGCTGTTCCGGATACATCTCCTTGATAGACTTGGCAATCTCAATGTTCGCCTGGTATCCGCAGTTTTCACATGTAACCACGATGTTCTCACCGATCTCGGTGGGCATAAGGAACTCGTAGGCCTTTTCGCCGCCCATGAACCCGACACTGCCCTCGGCGGTAATGAAATCGAGACCACAACTTGCAAATATGCGCCTGTAGGCGGCGAAAACCCGCGGGAAGAAATTGTTGAGCTCGTAATATGTTCTGTGGAAAGAATAGGCATCCTTCATGACAAATTCTCTGGCACGGATCAATCCCGATCTCGTCTTTTTCTCATCCCTGAACTTTGTTTGGAACTCGTAGAGAAAAATGGGCAGATCGCGGTACGATCTCAACCCCGCCCGAATGAGCTCAACCATCGCTTCCTCATGGCTCGGTGCGAGCACCAGATCTCTGCCCGAACGATCGCTGAATCTTGTCAAATCATTGCCGAGAAACCGCTCACGGCCTCCCCGCTTCCAGATGTCATATGGATTGACAAGGGGAACGAGCACTTCCTGCCCGCCAAGAGCTTCCATCTCTTTCCGTATCAGCTCCTCCAGTCTTCTGATTACCATCATCCCCAAGGGGAGCAAAGAGTAGAGACCCTGACCAAGGAAGCGGGCATACCCTCCCTGGACGAGCAGAATCTGGCTTTTCGCCTTCAAACCGTGTGGTATCTCCCGGAACGTTTTGCCGAAGAGGCTTGTATATTTCATCCAATTGTACCTTTCGCTTACCTGTATGTATTGTAGATATTTGCACAGATCCGGGTCAACTGTGACCGGCACACCAACCGGAAGCTGTCAGGCGAACGTACCGCTTGACACCTATTTATATAAACGAACATATTGTGCAAGACAGTATGACCGCTAAACAGGAGAGATTGATGAGTCTAATAGAGTATATTGACGCAAGAGAAGTGCTCGATTCCCGCGGGAACCCGACGGTTGAGGTGGATGTCGTGTTGGAAGACGGATCGATGGGCCGCGCGGCGGTTCCCTCCGGGGCATCTACCGGCGAACACGAGGCCGTAGAGCTCAGAGACGGAGACAAGAAGCGGTATATGGGAAAAGGCGTTCTCAAAGCCGTAGAAAACGTCAACAATGCCATTGCCGCGGAGCTCGTGGGGCTCGACGCACTCGATCAGGTGGATGTTGACCGCACCATGATCGAGCTCGACGGCACCGACAACAAGAGAAAGCTCGGCGCTAACGCCATTCTTGGTGTCTCGATGGCTACCGCCCGGGCCGCGGCCGATTTCTTAAACATTCCGCTGTTCAAGTATCTTGGTGCATATCATACCTCGCTGCTGCCTGTACCAATGGCCAATATCCTAAACGGCGGTTCCCACGCGGACAATTCGGTTGATTTTCAGGAGTTCATGGTGATGCCCGTCGGCGCAGAGTCGATACGTGAAGCCGTGAGAACCATAGCCGAGATCTTTCACACACTGAAAGCCACACTCAAAGAGAAAGGATACAGCACCTCTGTT
>CAZHXC010000040.1:2692-11749 GCA_964536145.1 uncultured Spirochaetales bacterium
GTTGGTGATGAGGGAGGGTTTGCACCCAATTTGAAATCCAACGAGGAAGCGTGTGAGCTCATTCTCCAGAGCATCGAACTTGCCGGGTATAAACCCGGAGAGAATGTCTTCCTGGCGTTAGACCCGGCTGCATCCGAGTTCTACGATGTTGAAAAAGGGAAGTACATATTCAAAAAATCCGACGGCAGGGAACTCTCGAGTGAAGAGATGGCCGGATACTGGGCGGAATGGACCGAACGTTTTCCGATCATTTCCCTCGAAGACGGCATGGCGGAAGATGACTGGGACGGCTGGAAAGTACTCACAGAGAAGATCGGCAAAAAGGTCCAGCTCGTGGGGGACGACCTTTTTGTGACAAATACCGCACGTCTGAAGCGGGGTATTTCAGACGGAATAGCCAACTCGATCCTGATCAAAGTAAATCAGATAGGTACGATTACAGAGACCTACGAGGCCGTGGAAATGGCGAAGAAGGCCGGCTACACCGCCATCGTTTCTCACAGAAGCGGAGAAACCAGCGATCATTTCATTGCCGATCTGGTGGTTGCGCTGGAAACGGGGCAGATCAAAACAGGATCGATGTCCAGGTCCGACAGGCTTGCCAAGTACAACCAGCTCATGAGAATCGAAGACACTCTCGAGGGCACCGCATCATATGCGGGGATAGACACCTTCTATTCAATTTCACGATAGGCTCAATTCGTGAAAACTGCCGGTGACGCTTTCCGCGTAGCCGGCAGTTTTGTTTTGGCTTGCTAAACTAATAGGTAATGTCGAAGGTTTTGTAGGTCTCCTGCGGCCGGACTTCTCTTTCATCCACGCGAAGAACATTGGCTCCGGGCGGCCCCTGGTGCAGCCATTTCAAAAAGCTCGAACATTGCTCTTCAGTTCCCTCGAAATGGGCCTCAACGGTTCCGTCACCTCGATTACGAACCCAGCCTGTCAATCCAAGCTTGAGCGCCTGCTTCTGAGCCGTATAGCGAAAACCGACACCTTGTACGCGTCCGTGAACCGTAACGTGATATGCACTCTTCTTTTTATTGCCCATCAACCATCGACTGTATTGTATCGACCAAAAAGGGAAACTCAAAGGGCTTTGTGATTACCGGAAAGGGGTGGTCCATCTCAGAATCGAGATATGCGCTGGTGATGATCACTTTCTTGTCACTACAGTACCGCTCGAGAAAACGAATCCAGTAATGGCCACCCAAGACATTCATTCGATAATCGCTGACAATCACATCAATATCAAAATCAAGAAGCTGCTCTATTGCCCCCGCCCCGTCGGAGGCGACGTGTACGGTATAGCCCCGCTTCACGAGGTAATCGCGCAAAGCGAGACGTACAGCATCTTCATCTTCTACAACCAGAATCGTTGTATCATCTTTCATGTGCCGCACCCTTTGTGAGTAAAGCCTTCACAGCGGCGATCATCTTCTTATTGCTTACCGGCTTTTCGAGAAAGACATCCGCGCCTTCATCGAGTGTCCGTTTGCCAATTTCAATCTCTTCGCTTACGCCGCTCATGGCGATTATCCTGGGTGTAGGCAAGCTCGTATCGTTTTTTATGCGGCTTATGAGCTCATGCCCATCAATCCCGGGAAGATTCATATCAAGAATGATAATTGCCGGCTTTTTTTCCGAGATCAGCTTGCCGGCCTCAAAACCGTCGAGCGCCTGAAGTATCTCAAACCCGTCAAGGGATTGCGAAAACAGCTCAAAGAGCATGTCGTTGAGGCTCTTCTCATCATCTACAATAAGCAGGCTTTTTGCAGCGGTGGCCGCTATCTCTTCGATTTCTTCCGGGATACGCATACCCCGGTGAGACAAAAACTCGTGAAGGTCCTCTGCATAGACTCTGTATTGGCCGCCTGGAGTTGTAAAAGCTCTCAGATGGCCGTTCTTAATCCAGTTGATGGCGGTTTGATTGACCACGCCGCAAATATTCGCCACTTCAAGAGCTGAAAAAATGCGAACCTTTTTAGCCTGTCTCAAACTATCTTCCTTGCGGGGTACTCTTTACGGAACGGCCTCAATTGTATATCCAACAAAGCCGGGAGTCAATGCGGGACGGAATGCGATCACTCTGCGAAGTATGTTTTCCGGAGGTGTGTCTTTGCCCGGCGATAGGGAAATCCCTTAGCGGTCAATTTCCTGAGGGCGGTAAGCTCATCGATCTTTCTCTGCCGCATGATTTTGGCGGCGGCTTGTTCGAGGGCTCTTTCGGATGCTTCCTCGGTGTACAGCCGGTCAAGAACAGAGGCGATAGTAGTCTGATCTACTCCCCGTTTTTTCAAACCCGCGGCAAGCTTTGGGTAACCTTCAGGTCTCCGTTTGAGTCTGTTCTCTACCCAGCTCTCAGCGTACCGGCGATCGCTGAGATAGCCGGCGTTTTGCAGAGAACGCATCGCGTCTTCCACCGGTACATCGCTGAACTCACGCTTTTTCAGCTTCATCCTGAGCTCAAATACCGTATGCTCGCGTCTTCCGAGGAGCTCGAGCGCTTTTGCGTACGCTCTTATCCTCTCATCCTCGATGATCAAAACCCGCCGGAGCTCCGGTGATACCTCGCTCCCAATGCTCAATTGACGGGTATCATCGAATTCTGTGGAGACAAAAAAAGAGGAGCCGTCCGCAAGGCCGATTTGAACCTGCCCGTCGACTCCTCTTCTGCGCCCGGATATGACGCTATCGTTTGGAGAATTGGAACCTTCTTCTCGAACCCCGTCGTCCATACTTTTTCCTCTCAACCATTCTTGGATCCCTTGTGAGAAATCCGTTCGCTCTGAGAGATTTTCTGTTGGACTCATCAACCGCCACGAGCGCTCTGGCGATACCGTGTCTGCACGCTCCTGCCTGTCCGGTGGGACCGCCACCCCGAGTGTTGATAAGTATATCATATTTGGCAAGTGAATCGGTTACGTCCAACGGCTGCTTCACCACAAACAAGAGGCTCGGATTTGAAAAATACTCGTCCGCCTTTTTTCCGTTCACCGTAATTTCACCACTGCCGGATCTCAAAAAGACTCTGGCAACCGCGGTTTTTCTTCTTCCCGTTCCCAATGCTAAGTTTTCGGCCACTTTTTCACTCCTCTCCTATACCTCAATCGCCTCGGGTTGCTGCGCACCGTGCGGATGCCTGCCGTCTGCATACACCTTTACGTTAGTAAACAACTTTCTACCGAGTCTCCCCTTTGGGAGCATACCGCGTACGGCGTGCTCAACGGGAAAAACCGGTTTTCTTTTTATTGCCTTCTCAAAGGTTTCCGAGGACAGTCCCCCGGGATACCCCGAATGCCGGAAATATTGCTTCTGTCTTGATTTCCGGCCGGTGACTACAACTTTGGCTGCGTTGACAATAATGACGTAATCACCCACTTCCTGATGCGGCGTGTACTCAGGCTTATGCTTTCCGCGCACAAGCTCCGCCGCCTTGGCTGCTACCTTGCCTAAAACTTTTCCTTCCGCGTCGATAATATACCACTTTCGCACAACTTCACGCGGCTTTACAAATATGGTTTTCATGAATGAGATCCTCGATAGTTCGATCAACCGGCCGTAAAACGGCACAGGGGGGAATATTCACATATTGCGGGCATAATGTCAAGAAATTCCCGCCGTATTCCGACCGGATAAGATAATTCTCTTTGCCGGGCACTGAGAAAAAGAGAAAACTAAAACGCCCAAAGAAATGACGCGCTATTCGGTGGACTCGCCGCCGCTTCCGGCCTCTCCGGCCTCGGCCGCCTCTTCTTCTTCCTCTTTCTTTGCTTCAATCCGGTCACGGATATCCGCTACTCCAATGAGCATCGCAATAAGCCCGATAAAAAGCGCAAACAGCGGTATGCCGCCTTTGAGAACCAGCAGGACCTCATCCCACCAGAGAAGTCCCCAACCTTCAAGAGGAAGCACGGAATAAACTGCAAAGAGAACACAGATGACGCCAACAATAAGTGCAACCATAGCTTTCTCTCTCCTGAGTAGAAGTGAATTTCTTTTACATTAAACAAATCACCAAGTTAGTCAAGTGTCATCCCGGAAGCGCTACACGTTACAGAAGACGCTACCTGACACGGGATCTGGCTATCATGATGATGAACGCCACGGCAAAGAAGACGTAGGGAAGGTTTGTCAGAAGTATCGTCACGAGCGGAAGCCCGAATACGATTACCTCTTTTGTGAGTATGCCAAATACCTGGAACGTAGAGTACATGATACCACCGTATCTGAGTATGACACCCATGATTACAAAGAGCCACGCAGTATCCCTGGTCATCGACCAGAGTACGATGGCGAAAAAGGTGGCCAGCGCCCCCACACCAAGTTTGGTTATAAGCGTCACAAGCTCAGCAGTTTCCATACGTCTACCTATACCGCGAAGAAGGACTTGAAGGATGCAAACTCTCCGGGTGAGTATTCTCCCGGAATAATGCTCGGCCCCGGATATTCAGGCGAAAGCAGTATTCCACGTTCGAGCATCTGATTGAAAATGCCGGTATACTCCCGCTCATCTCTTTTCAGTGTAAGGTAGGGTCCCTTTCTTGACCAGTCTGAAATTGTGTCGAATGCCTCCCACCGAGATCTGTCACACGTCTTAGCGTAGCGTATAAGCTCAAAGACGGCTTTTTTCAGCATACCAAGAGAAACCGGCGAACAAATATCCGATTCCCAAACCGCCGGGGAAGGTTTTTCTCGGAACGCAAGCACCGCGGGCGCCGGTGGCGCCGAAACGGGCAATACGGGAATAAGGATGGGAAAATCGAAAGGTTCAGATTCCAGGAAAGGACGCCAGAGAGAAACACCGGGGCGTGTGCCGGCAGAAGCGCCGGTTGTTGCCGGATCATGAGCAGCCGCCCACGAAACCGGTTCTCCCAGGTGCAGGCTCGCGGCCTCGAGCGCACGCTCTCCGCTCGCGTAGATCCGAACGGTTTCAAGCCCGGGAATCAGCGTCATAACCGCCTGTCCGGTTTTCTCGATGAGAGAGGAGGGATAGGCGGCGATTTGACCGCGTGAAAGCAGGTTTTTCGCCTCAAGCATGATTGACGGATTTCTGTGGCCGAGTATGGCGCGGCCCCCGTCCTGAAAAAAATCAAGAAACCGATCTCCCCTCTCGCCGTAGATCCGGTACCCCCTGGCGCGACGGTAGACCGGCACGCGGGTTTCCATTATGAGAGCCTGGAGCGGAGAAGTTGCATTGCCGTTGCCGGATTGGCTTTTCCACCGGTCTTCTTCATTACTTGACCCATGAGGAACCCGATGGCCTTCTCCTTCCCGTTTTTGTAGTCTTCCACTGTTGCCGGGTTCTCTTGGATGACCTCATCCACCGCCCCGGCGATGGCATCGGTATCCCCTATCTGGCTCAGGCCCTTTTCTTCGATAATCGTCTGAGCGTCCTTGCCCGTATCAGCCATTTCTGCAAAGACATCTTTGGCTATCTTTCCGCTGATTTTGCCTTCATCGATGAGCTCGAGGAGATTGCGTAGGCCTCGAGCATCCACCTTCAGCGCATCTATATCGATAGCCTGCCGGTTTAAGTATTTCTTTACTTCCGACAGGATAAAATTCGCCACCTTTCGCGGGTCCGGGTAGCCGGAAGCCGCAGTTTCAAAATAATCACTCAAGTCTCGGGATACGGTCAGATTGAGGGCATCCTGCTCGGTGATGCCGTACTCTTCGATATATCGGCGTCTCCGTTCGGCGGGGAGCTCGCCCACCCGCTCTCTCAATCTTTCGACGTATTCGCGGCTCAAAAAAATCGGCTTCAAATCTGGTTCCGGGAAGTACCGATAGTCCGACGCCTCCTCCTTGGCACGCTGAAGGACGGTGATCCCCTTCTCCTCTACATAGCCCCTCGTCGTCTTGCCGACGTCCTGAAGCAACAATCTGCTCTCCTCCCACTCTCTGACCTGTCTCTTTACCTCGTAATCAAGGGCGTTCCGTATCGAGCGAAAGGAGTTCATATTCTTGATTTCAGCGATTGGAGTGGCAAACTTTTCGCCGTTTTCGTACACCCACAAATTGATGTTGGCGTCACAACGCAAAGACCCCTCTTCCATGTTGCAGTCCGACACACCCACGTTCCTGAGTATCTCCCGGATAGCCTGCACGTAAGCCGATGCTTCCTCAGGCGAGCGTATGTCAGGTTCCGATACTATTTCGAGAAGCGGAGTCCCGCACCTGTTGTAATCGACATAACTCACCGACCTGCCATCATCGGGATGGATGTTCTTGCCGGCATCCTCCTCCATGTGTGCACGTAATATGCGGACTCTTCTGGTTTCCCCGCCGGAAGCCGGAATGTCGAGATGGCCCGCGGTACAAATCGGCATATCGAACTGGGATATCTGAAATCCCTTCGGCAGGTCCGGATAGACATAGTGCTTTCTGTCGAATTTCGTGATCTCTGCAATAGAGCAGTTGAGCGCGATCCCCGCGACAACCGCTGCCTTAATCATGGCGGTATTCGTCACCGGGAGCGAGCCGGGAAGACCCATGCAAACCGGGCAGACACGCGAGTTCGGCTCGCCGCCAAAGGAATTGGCGCAGCGGCAGAACGCCTTTGAAACGGTATTGAGCTGTACGTGGACTTCACAGCCGATGATGACCTCGTATTTCACCTTTCCGCCTCCCGTTCCCACGCGTAGGCGGTTTGGAGAAGGGTCAACTCGGAAAACCGGCGGCCGGTGATTTGCACACCCACCGGAAGCCCGTCCGGCGTAACACCACCGGGAAGCGAGAGCGAGGGCAACTTTGTCAGACTCGCGGGTGTCGTGCAGATGTCGGTGAGATACATGGAAAGCGGATCGTCAACCTTTTCACCGAGGCGGAATGGGGGCACCGGCGAGGTGGGTGATGCGAGGAGGTCCACCTCCTTGAAGGTATTTTCCATGCTTTCCTGGAGCAACGCACGTACTCCCTGTGCCTTTTTGTAATAGGCGTCGTAGTATCCCGATGAGAGGACGTAATTGCCGATGAGAATTCTCCTCTTCACCTCCTCACCAAATCCTTCCTCACGGGTATTTTCATACATTGCTTCGAGAGTAGCTGAGTCAGCCGCCCGATAGCCGTATTTCACACCGTCAAACCTCGAAAGGTTGGAGCCGGCCTCCGCCGGTGCGATGATGTAGTACATGGCAACGCAGGCTTCAAGAACCGGGATGGAGACCGATTTTGTTTTTGCGCCGTTTGATTCGAGCCACCTGCGGTATGCCTCGAACACCTCGAGCACCTGCGTGTCCACCGCCGCGGCCACCAGCTCCTCAGGGATTCCCACCGTCATTCCGGTAAAGTCGGGCGCCTCGAGCGGCCGCATCTCTCCAAAGACCGTCTCTTCACAACTCTGATCCCTGGGGTCCGCCCCGGCGGTGACCGAGAGGACTAACTGCATATCTTCAACCGACCGGGAGAGAAAACCTATCTGGTCGAGGGAAGAGCCAAAAGCCACCAGACCGTACCTCGAGAGAGTGCCGTAGCTCGGCTTCAGGCCGTAGACACCGCAAAAGGAGGCGGGAAGCCTGACCGATCCGCCTGTGTCCGAGCCAAGGGCAAAGGGCGCCTGCTTTGCCGCCACAGTTGCCGCCGACCCACCGGAACTCCCGCCGGCTGTCCGGTCGCGGTCATGAGGATTACGAACCGGCCCGTAGCAGGAATATTCGCATGAGGAACCCATGGCAAACTCGTCCATATTTGTCCGCCCGAGGAATACCGCCCCGGCGGCGGCGAGCCTGTCGATAACGGTTGCCGAATAAGGGGCAGTGTAGCCCTGAAGGATCCGTGAAGCACAGGTAGTAAGCCTGCCGGCAATCTGGATATTGTCCTTCACCGCAATGGGCAACCCGAGCAGTCTGCCGCCGTTGCCGGCGGCTCTTGCCTTGTCAGCCGCCCGTGCCTGGTCCAGCGCATCGGCAAAAAACTCGACATATCCGTTTACCGGCTGCCGGTGGGCGCAGTCCTCCTCCCAGGTTTCTCGAAACGCTTGCGTAAGCTCGACCGAAGAAACCTCTTTTGACTCGAGGGCTCTCTTCATCCGGGAAAGCGTCATGTTTGTCAAGTTTTCAGCCATAATTCCTGCCGGTTCCGCCACTCAAGGCGCCGATACATCACGTCTCACTTCCGATCGAGGATACGGGGAACTACAAGATGCCCGTCATGAAGCTCTACGGTAAAAGATTCGAGCTCTTCACGGCCAAAAGACTCCGCCTCCTCATCCTGACGCAAATCACCCGGGTTCAAAGCGGCCTGCAAATCGGTATCCACCGTTTCATATCCTGAGAGCAGCTCAAAGTATTCGAGAATCTGTTCGAGCTGTGAGGACAGGTTTTCCTCCTCCTCGGCCCCGAGTTTGAGCCTGGAGAGCGTCTGCAGGCTCTTCATGGTGTCTTTATCAATCATCGCGACTTACCCTCTCCAACGGAGTATATTTCGGAAGAAACCGGGCGATCCGTCCGGTTTCAAACCTCACCTGGACAACGTGATCGGCGCCATTATACCAGGATTTGACGATTGTTCCAGAACCGTAGTCGTCGTGATACACCATAACGCCCGCGGTAAAACCGTCATCTTCCTCTTCTGATGGACCTTCCGATCTGACTTCCAGAAGAGTGCCGGGGATTTCCGAGAGAAATCTCGACGGGCTGTAACTCTGCATCCTCCCCCACAATCGTCGGGTTCTGCACGAGGTGAGATGGAGCTCGTCCATTGCCCTTGTGATGCTGACGTAGAAAATCCGCCGCTCCTCTTCGAGATCTTCATCACTTTCGCTGAGCCGGCTTGGAAAGATGCCCTCATCGAGCCCCGTAATCACAACCCTCCTGAACTCGAGTCCCTTGGTGTTGTGCATGGTAATCAAGGTGACCCGCCGGCCGCCTTCCTCGCCTTGATCCGCAAACCGCGCTCTGTCGAGCTCGATAAGCTCCAAAAAGGAGGCGAGTCCTTCTGCGCCGGTACCGAAATCCGCGGACGCGCTGACCAGTTCCTCGAGGTTTCGCACCTTTGAAGTACCCGTTACCTCGTCTTGTTCACGGTGATATGCGAGAAGACCGCTGGAGGTGATCAGAG
>CAZHXC010000041.1:0-11553 GCA_964536145.1 uncultured Spirochaetales bacterium
GGCAGGCATCAGAGGGGTGTGTATGGTCACTACATCGGACTGACGAAGCAGCTCATCCAAATCACCTATCATGCCGGCGCCTTCCGGGAGCTCCGCAGTCACGTACGGGTCGTAGACCAGCACCTTCATCTTCAGTCCCAGGGCACAGATTTCAGCTACCCGCCGGCCTATCCGGCCGTAACCGACAACGCCCAGTACATGGTCCATTACTTCCAAGCCACGCAGGCCTTCCCGGGTCCAGGGCTCATTGTTTCTCAATGCCCGGTCGGATTTCACGGCGCTCTTGGTCATCGACAACATGAGCGCAACCGCGTGTTCTGCGGTGCTTTCCGTTGGCCCATCCGGCGTGTTTGCGGACAAGATGCCACGCTCACTTGCAGCTTCAACATCGACGTTGTTGTAACCTATGCCGTGCCGTACAACCAGTTTCAGATTCGGTCCGGCGTGGTCCATAAAAGCGGCGTCCACGGTGGCGCCTCCAATAATAGCGGCCTCCGCTCCCTGGAGATCATCCATGGTGCCGTCTGTAATGACCTCGGCGTGTTCCTGGAGTCGTTTCAGTTCGTCCGGATATAAACTACGTTCTGCCCATACCTTTGGTTTCATGCTTTTCCTCGCTTTATGTCTTATTATTTGGCTGTCTTATTGAAAATCAGCGCTTGTTCTTGAGGTAAAGAGCTTATGACGGGGGCGGTGTTTAGGTCAACGGTTACCCGGGCTATTTCGTCGCTAGGGGCGCCGGCTCAAGTGTCAAACCCGAGCAGCATCACCCACATGGGACGCTTGCCGACATCGTAGACTTTCAGGGAGCTCAAAGACCCTGAGTTTTCATCGATTCTAAAGGCTTCCATCCTGCCGGAACCCTGCCCGGCGGCGAACAAAAACCTTCCCGCCGGATCAACGCCAAACACTCTCGGTACCGGTTCGGTTTTCTGCTGTCCCAAAGCCGACATCCGGCCTGAGTCCTCGTCAATAGCGTAGCAGGCAATGCTGTCGTGCCCGCGGTTGGAAACGAAAAGGAGCTTGCCGTCGGGGGTCATATGGATCTGTGCGCAGGTGTTTTCTCCGGTGTATCCATCCGGTAGTGTTGAAAGCGTCTGAAAATCACTTAAGAGTCCGTTTTCCGGATCAATCCGATAGGCGGTCACACTGCTCCCGTTTTCGTTTGACACATAGACGAAATCCTTTGTCGGATGCAATACAAAATGCCTGGGGCCCTCGCCTTCAGGTCTTGATACCTTCGCTTTAGAATTGGGTGTGAGCACACCGGTCTGCGCGTCAAAGCGAAACTGAAAAATCGCATTCGGGGGCACCGTGTGTGGGACAAAGGCAAAACGGTTGGACCGGTCGGTTTGGATACAGTGCGCGTGCTCGGCGGTGGCGACCTCACAAAGCTTCTCACCGGCCGTACCATCTGCTCCGATTTTGTGTACGGACACCTTGCCGCCGCTGTAGTACGAGGAGAGCAGAAACTTACCGGTGCGATCAACAAACAGGTAGCAGGGGTCTGCATCCAGCGAAATCGTTCCGAGTGCCGAAAGCTTGCCTGAGTCCGGGTCGATGCTGAAACTTGCTATCTCGCAGGTAGACCTTATTCCGATGTACATGTGACGTTGGTTTGCATCAACTGCGATTGGTCCCGGGCCACCGCTTAGGCTCACATCTTCCCGAAAGGTCAGATTGCCGGCGTCCTGCTCCATGGTATAGATTGATACTTTGTTCTCATCTCCAAGTGCAACATATAGATAATACATTATAAATCTCCTCGTTGAATTTCGTCTAGATCTCCACCTGCGTAGGGCGGACACACCCATTGTAATACGCCTGGAGGAACGGCGCCACACCGCCGGGACAGGGTTAACCGTGCGCCGCCGCCACGTTGATATCGCGTTGACATCCCACCGGAGCGGGTCTACTCTTTGCATAACACATTCTAAAAATCATGAGGAGGCTTGTCATGCGGACAAACAAGGCCAAAGCCAAAATCAAAGCAGGTGAGAAGGCGTACGGTGTCGCTTTTCCGTTCAAATCGTTGCCACTGGTCGAGATTGTAGGGAATATGGGATTCGATTTCATCTTTCTGGAAGCCGAGCACGGATTTTTCTCGCTCCCGGATATCGAGGAGATGGTGCTCATGGCTGACGGAAAGGGCCTGACCACCCTCGCCAGGGTACCTAACATCCATCCGTCCACAATCCTCCGTTTTCTGGATCGCGGCGTTTTGGGGATCATGGGTCCGCACATCGCAAGCAAGGAGGATGCCGAGGCGCTCGTACGGGCGTGCCGCTTTGCTCCCCGGGGTGTGAGGAGCTTTTTCCCGAGTAAGTATGCCGATTACGTAGTTCCTGAAGATGTGCCCGCCTACATGGCAAAGGCAAACGAAGAGGTGCTGGTCACCGCGCTCCTGGAAGACGAGTCCGCCCTTGATGATCTGGATGCTATTCTCTCTATTGAAGGGGTCGATGTTTCGATTATCGGCCACTACGACCTTTCCCAATCGATGGGTGAGCCCGGCAACTATCAGCATCCACGTGTGGCAAAAGCAATGGATGAAGCAATAGAGAAGATCCGAAAATCTAACGTAATCTATGGCCGGGACTTACTCATCTCAACCGGCATCTTCGAGTTGGTGAGGTCCGGGGCAGAGCAGTTTCTCAAAAACGCTTAAGTGCGGAGCTGAATCATCCTGATGTGATGTCCCGCCGGCGTGCCAAAGCCTGATCTGCTTCCGGTGCGCGCCGGCGGACATATCGCTTAAGGTGATGTGAGCACGACAGTGACCGTATCGCTGCCGGTGGCGCTGCCGTCACAGGCGGTCACGTCGAGTGTTATATCATACTCGCCGTAACTCTCGTATATGTGTCCACCAATGGAAGGGGAAATAGTAGTGCCGCTCTCCAATACGCCCTCTTCAGTCGAGCCGTCACCAAAATTCCAACGGTACGTGAAAGGTGCTCCGCAAGGGCCGGAGACTTCCCCGGAAAGTTCGACGGCCAAACTTCCTGATTTATAACTAGAAGATATACTCACCGAAAGAGTTTGCACTGGCGTGACTGAAACCGTGACCGTTGCGGTGGCGGTAAGATAGCCGTCGGATATGGTGTAGGTAAACTGATCATCCCCGGAGAAGCCGTTAACGGGTGTGTACTCAACGGTTTGATCGGTCAAAACCTCAACGGTACCGTTACCGGGGTCTGAGGTTGTCAAGACAGATAGCGTGTCACCGTCCTGGTCGGAATCGTTTTCCAGCACGTCGATGATAACCGGTGTGTCCTGGGTGGTTGTGCCCGAATCATCCACTGCGACCGGTGGCGAGTTAAGGCTTGCAACCTGCACCGGGATCTCTGTATTGTACGGTATCGGAATTGTGTATTGATCATCCCACATAGTGAAACTCACCGGGTGATCAAGCATAGCGCCAACATGCGCCGTTCCGGTGGCTACTCCGGACACGACACCTCCCTGGTCTACAGTCGCCACAGATGTGTCGCTGCTGTACAAATACGGGGCGGTGTAGTAGCTATCGTCGTACACAACCGTAATCGCTTCGCTTCCTCCAAGGGGCACTTGCAGCGAAGAAGGTTCGATATACAACGTGCTGCTCCCCGTGATGCCGATGACGCTGAAGCCGTTGATAAACCCTGATACCGTGTTAGCGTCGGTATCCACCGTACCCTGGATAATTTCGCCTTGATCTCCGTCGATCACAAAGATATCTACATCGGTTTCTTCGATGCCCACGGGCAATCGGGCAGGATCATAGGTAAAGGTGACGCGAGCAGGTTCATCAAAGGTCAAACCGTCCGGGCCGAAATGGTAAGCGGAAAGCGCACCTTCCTTTATCTCCACAGGTTCAATTGTCAGACCGATCTCTTCAGCCAAAGCACCGGAAGGCACCTCCAGCGTTACGCCGCCATCCGCGGCCGTAACCGTCGCACCGTCCGGACCAACCATGTAAACATCACCAATGGTGAAATCCAGAGGCCACCAGCTATGTAGATCGTCCGTAGAGTTTTCGTAGATGTATCTCCAGTTCGGCGAGTCTTCAGTCCCGAGAAACTTGAACGTAAGCTTGATATCCTCATACTGTCCGGCAGGGATTACCGGCTCATCGTAAGACAGTTCTCCATCTACCTCGGGCAGCCAATACCAGCTCGCGCCCCGCCTTCCTACTTTGACAAGGCCTATGTCAGCGCGGCTTCCCGTGTTTGCCTCAAATCCGCCGATCGTTGACAGGAGCAACTGTGTCGGTTCATTATCGGATGTCATACTTACCACGTACCACGCGTATGGTTCAGCACCGACAAGAAACATTTTCCCGCCGAACACCTCGGAAACCGAACGAACCGCGAAAAACCCCCACGGCCGGCCTCGCAGTATTTCACCGTCTTCGTTCATTTTGACCATGGGTGTAAACAGGATCCTGTTTGCCCCACCTCTCGATCCACCGCGTCCGTGATCCCGCGACGCGACGGTGAGCCCGTCCAAGTACGAGGAGTATTCTTCATACAGCTTCAACTCCTCCGTATTCATCGAGGTATCGAACCCCAACTGCTCGAGCTCTCCGAGATCGTCGCCATTGGTTTCCACATTCGAGATTGGAGTGAGCGGATCAGTACAGCTCAGGAAAGCTATTAACGTAACACTAATAAAAAGAAACAAGACAATATGTTTTTTCATGACGCACCTTCTTCATATCATTCTCTTTTAAGTATACCACTTATCTACCATTGTATTAAAGTTAATGCATGTTTTTCTAACAAGGGCTGCAGCCGGCTCCTTCTGCACCTCTATATCCTGACAACGCGAGTTTCAGCTTGTTGATTCAGCTTTGTTCTTATCGGTTTTACCGTTTTCTCAGCGCCTTCCCGGGCAGTGCTCCCGTGTGTTCCCCGTTATCGACCACAACCGTGCCGTTTACGATAACGTAGGGAATCCCCAGTGGGTACCGTTGCGGATCTGCAAACGTTGCGACATCGCTCACCTTCATCGGGTCAAAGATCGATATATCGGCCTTGTACCCTTCTTTGAGCAACCCCCTGTCCGGTAGCCTGAGCTTCTGTGCAGGCGCCCCGGTCATTTTCCGAACCGCTTCCTGCAGTGACACGATACGTAACTCCCGTACATAGTGTCCCAGCACACGGGGAAAGGTCCCGTAAAAACGTGGATGCGGGACGTTATTAGCCCAGATGCCCTCAGGGGCGATTGCCGAGCCATCGCTACCAACCATGCCGTAGGGGCTCTGCATCACCCGGCGAACGTCTTCCTCGTTCAGAAGAAACATGACACTCGGCACCTGGGTGTTCTCCATCACCAGCAGATCGAAGAACGCAGCCGGCGGCTCTTTAGCCATCATTTCGGCAACTTGGGCGATATGCTTGCCGTTGTACTGCGGATTATTTTTCGCGTTGGCAACCATGATTTCCGACCAGTCAAAGCTGAACCGCAGTTCCTTCGCCATTTTTTCACGCATACTCGAATCCTGGAGATACTCCAGCAACTGCTGCGCTCCTCCCTCCTGGCTCCAGTGGGGGAGTATTGCCGTAAGGTTGGTGCTGCTCGCTATATACGGATACTGGTCAAAGGTGACCTCCACTCCCATGCCGCGATATTTCTCAACAAGCCCGAGACTCTCGCTTGTTCGCCCCCAGTACGGCTTTCCCTTTGCTTTGAAGTGTGCAATTTGCACCGAAGTACCACCGTCTTTTCCTATCTCACACGCCTCGGTCACCGCTTCAAGAAGCTTCTCTCCTTCATTTCTGATATGGCTGAAGTAGATTCCGTCATAATCCGCCAAGACTTTCGCGAGTGCCGTGATTTCAGGCTGTTTGCCGTAAGCGCTTGGCGGATATATCAGCCCCGTGCTCATTCCCCAGGCGCCTTCCTCCATCGCTTCCCGGAGGAGCTGCTTCATGCTCTCGAGCTCGGCCGCACTCGGCTTCCTGCTCTCGTACCCGAGCACGTTTTGGCGCATCGTGCCGTGACCTATCACCGGCACTACGTTGAGTGCCACACCCTGCCTGTCAAGCCGTTGCATGTAGCTTTCCATCGAGCTCCAATCGTATGCAAAGTCATCCGGTACCGAGCTTCTGTTGTATGCCGTCCGGTACTGCTGTACGGCCGCGTTCATCGGTGCGGCCGATTCTCCACACATCCCGATGACCTCGGTCGTGACGCCCTGCCTGATCTTGCTCTGCGCCTTTGGATCGATGAGGAGGGGAAAATCGGAGTGGCTGTGGATATCGATGAATCCCGGAGCGACGATGTGCTCCGCAGCATCTATGGTCCGGGCCGATGCTTGATCGATCCTCCCGATGCTTTTTACGGTGTTGCCGACAATCCCTACATCCGCCCGGTACCAGGGATTCCCGGTACCGTCCACTATTCTGCCGTTCTTAATGACCAGATCGTAACTCACGCTTCCACCTCCGATACAAAACGTTTGATATGCTCGATGCCTTGAGGCGTAATTGTGAAAGCTGGAATATAGGGGAACTCGATCTGCATGTTCACCGCGTGAGTCATGTCATTCACCACATACCGGTCGAGTATGACCGTCACCATCTCCGTTGCGGGACCTCCGGAAGCATCAGCCCTCAATGGTTCGTAATCCCTATAATTGGATATAAATCCGTCGATATTGATGACAACCTCACCGCTCAAATAGTGTCCTGCTCCAACCGATGTCAGGGACAAGAAGTAGTACTTGTCAACCTCAGAGATGCGCCGTGCCAATTCAACAGTGTTGTTATCATCTTCATATATTTTGACGCTGTACACATCGACGGTGTTCTCGCCGGCATCGTAGCTCGTCTGCTTTACCGTATACACGAGCTCCCTGGCGGCGCCGGCTTCATCCTGTTCATCCGGGAGCTTGCCTGCGGTATCGCTTTCGCTCTTCTGACACCCAAATACAAGTGCAGCGAGTAAAATGGCCAATAGACTATATACCTGATATTTCATGTTATAATTGTAAACAGGCTCTCATCGCGTGGCAATGATGGAAAGAACAGAAGAAAAGACGCTTCCTTCACGGGTATTTGGCAAGACCGGTGAGCGGGTACCGATTTTTGGTCTCGGCACCGGACCGAGCGGAATGGGAATGAGCGATGACGAGGCCATCAGGCTGTACAAACGCGCAATGGAGTTGGGAGTCACTTATATCGATATGGCTCCCGGATACGACAGGGCGCAGAGTCAGCTCTCCCGTGCTCTCAAAGGGATGCGTGACGGTGTGTTCTTGACCACCAAGGTTCCTACTGCGGATGGAGAGGCCTTCACAAAGGGGATTGAAGACAACCTCAAGACCCTCAAAACCGACTATGTCGATCTCGCATACATCCATTCGGTGGGAAAACAGGACATCGACACGCTGCTCGCCGACGGCGGTTCTTTAGAAGCCTTGTTGAAGGTAAAGGAACGCGGCCTCGCCCGCTTTATCGGATTTACCGCGCACAACAAACCGGGCAACGCGGTACGAATTCTCGAAACCTGCGATGAGCTCGATGCGGTAATGGGTGCGATGAACTTTATCGACAGGCATACCTACGGGTTTGAAGAACGCGTTCTGCCCCTCGCGGCGAAACAAGGGCTCGGTGTGGCCGCGATGAAAGTATACGGCGGCGCTCCACAGATGGAGTATCACCATCCCGTCAAATCGGCAATGGGGCCCGAGATACGGAGAGGTGGAATAGCCTTCGCGGCGCCAGGAAACCGTTTTACAATCTGCGCAAGCTACCTCTGAACAGGGAAGCGAGAATACCAACCACGGCGATAATCAGCGCAACGAGCATCGTGTCCTGAAAGCCGCTTACCGTAGCGAGCCGGTCCACGAGAGGCTCCCCGTACCCTTCTTGCAGGGCGAGCTCAGCAGCGCTTGCGTTTCGGCTGATGGTAAAAACGCTTCCGGAGTAGGCTAAACCTATCGACATACCGATGTGGCGTAACGTTCCCGCCATGGCCGAGGCACTGTCGAGACTCTCCGGGGGTACGGCGCCTATGATGGCGCTGGTGTTCGGTGAGACAAAAAGCCCCATACCGATACCGATGATTATCGAGTAGAATATGATGGCGGCAGTCGAGGTATCTATAGATACACTGAATAATAGAAGGAGACCGAGGGACACCAGCACCAGGCCCGAAGCACAGAGAACGAGGGTGCCCAATCTATCCGAAAGTCTGCCGCTCACCGGTGAGAACACGAGAGTGAGCGCAGGGATAGTGACGAGCACCAGTCCCGCGGCGGAGGCGGTAAAGCCGATACCGTCGATCAGGTAGAAGGGCAGCGCAAAGTTGACCGCCGTGGTGGCTATATAGATGATGATGTGGCTCACAATCGCCATATTGAAGAGCCGGCTCTTGAAGATACGCAAGTCAAGGACCGGCTGTGCCACTTTTTTTTCAACAACCACAAAAGTAATCAACAACAAAACTCCCGCGCTTCCCAAAATGAGCACCCACGGTGAGCCCCATCCTATGCGTCTTCCCTGCGTCAGTACGAAAAACAACGAGCTCAACGCAAAGAAAAAGATCACTGCTCCGGGCAGGTCAAATTTCTTCCTTGCCGTCCGTACCGACGGTTCGAGCACAATCAGTGCCATAACAAGGGTGAGGACGGCAAAGGGGACCCTGAGGTAGAAGAAGGAGCGCCAGCCAAAGAGGTCTATGCAGAGGCCGGCAAGCGCCGGGCCCGCGAGCAGGCCCAGCCCGGCTACCGCGCCCATGATTCCAAGTGCTTTGCCTCTCTCACCAGTTGGAAATGAGGCGGTAACGATAGCGTATTCGATTGCGATGGTCATGGCGGCGCCAAAGGCCTGGATAAGGCGAAACAGTATGAGCTGGATAATGCTCCCGGACACCGAGCACAACACTAACCCGATACTAAAAATCGAGAATCCTACGATGTAGAGCCGCTTTCTTCCTATTACATCAACGATTCGCGCCATCGAGAGCATCAGACTGCTCCCGATGAGCACCCAGATGAGTGAGACCCAGACAACCACATCGGGACTGGTATCAAACACCTGCTCCAGGTTCGGCAGAACAACGCGGACCCCGCCCATGTCCACGGTACTCATGAGCGTACCCATGGAAACTACGATCATTACCAGCCATTTGTATGGAATTCTCTCTTGTATCTTCATCGGTTGACCCCGGAGTATGCAGATGTGGTGTGCGTTACCGGCTACCATACTGGAATTGAGTCCGTGGGGCAACGTTAATCCCTCTGAATCGAGCCGTTTGGGCCGTTACATGCAGCACGGTTAAAGGACGGATATTACCGTATGTAGCGTATACCATGGCGGGCTGGTTGTTGCCGGCGGCCTTTTGCCTTTTGGCGAACCATGTAGCCCAAGCACCAAACACATCGGTGCAAATTTTCCGTTGACAAAGATGATTCGTTTTTGTTACGATTGTTCATTAAAAAAATTAGCAACATGTGTTGTACAACGGTGGTGCGTATAGCTTATCTCCGGATGCTATAAATAATTTGTACCTACAACTGACCTTTGGAGAGGTAGTGTTTCTTATGAGAAGACAAGGCGGATAAATGATATGCGTGCTTATGTAATACGAAGGCTGTTTATACTCATCCCTACGTTGCTCCTGATAAGCTTCCTTGTGTTTTTTCTGGTGAATCTCATTCCAGGAGACATTATAGACGCAATGCGATCGAAGGCGATGGATGTCCAGATTGACAGGGCGGCAATTGAAGCGAGATTGGGGCTGGATAAGCCCATGATAGTGCAATACTTGCATTGGCTGGGAATTATCCCGGGACCGCAAGGCACTTTCAGCGGCATATTGCAGGGTGATTTTGGAGTTTCCTGGTGGCAGAGCGTTCCTGTGTGGAAGCTGATCAACCCCAGATGGCCGGTAACCCTGGAGCTTGGTATCCTGGCACTGCTGATTGCCCAGTTGATCGCATTACCCATCGGGGTGGTATCCGCGTTACGGCAGGACACCTGGGTGGACTTTTTTGCGCGGAGTCTGGCGATCATGATGATCGCCATTCCCACCTTCTGGCTGGGGTCGATGATCCTGGTCTTCCCAGCGCTTTGGTGGGGTTATATGCCTCCTATCATGTATGTCTCCATAACTGAAGACTTCATTGAGAATTTCAAAATGCTCGTGATTCCTTCTATTATCATGGGGATGTCCATGGGGGGCATGACTATGAGGATGATGCGGACCATGATGCTCGAGGTACAGCGGCAGGATTACATCCGGACTGCATGGGCCAAGGGATTGCGCGAACGGGTTGTTGTCATGCGGCACGCGTTGAAGAATGCACTCATTCCGGTTGTTACACTGATCGGTCTTCAGACACCGGTCGTCATCGGTGGCGCTGTGGTTATGGAAAGAATATTCAGCCTTCCGGGGATGGGACGACTGCTGATGGACGCCATTAACGGTAAGGATCAACCGTTGGTTATGGGGATTGTTGTTCTTTTCGCGGTGGTCATGGTGGTTGTGAATCTCGTAGTTGATTTGACCTACGCCTGGCTAGATCCGACGGTTCAGTACAGATAGGAAGAATGGAGAAGGTGAGTAGATAATATGGCTGATATTGCACTGGAAAAAACTGAACAGAGAAAGAAGCGTTCTGCGTTCGCCAGTTTCTTCATACGGCTTGTGAAAGAGAAGAAATTAGGCACCGTAGGCTTTGCTATAACCCTGCTACTGCTTTTCGTTGGTATTTTTGCCGATGTGCTTGCGCCGTACGGGATGAACGAAACCCACATAGACGATTATTTAGAAGCGCCGGGCGCAAAATACTGGTTGGGCGCAGATAACATGGGGAGAGATATCCTCACCAGGGTTATCTACGGCGCCCGGATCTCGGTCATCATCGGGTTATCCGCTTCGACAATTGCGACGATACTTTCTCTGATTATCGGTATGATAAGCGGCTACATCGGCGGGAAGCTCGATCTGCTGGTCCAGCGGCTGGTGGACACGATGATGAGCATCCCGCAGATCATCTTGATGATGATTCTCATCTCGGTCATCGGTGCGGGTATTTGGCAGGTGACCGTAGTGCTTGGATTCATGTGGGGCGTCATCGGCTCGAGGATCATCAGAAGTGCGGTGATCAGTGTAAAAGAAAGGATGTATGTAGCGGCGGCCCAATCTATCGGTTGTTCAAGAACTTCGATAATACTGAGGCACATACTGCCGAATATCATGCCGCAAACGATCGTGCTCTTCACGACGCGTGTGCCAAACGTGATCCGTGTTGAAGCATCCTTGAGCTTCCTGGGTTTTGGTATTCCGCCGCCGGCGCCAAGCTGGGGCGGTATGCTCGGTAGCGTGGGGCGTGACTACATGCTTCAGGCGCCGTGGATCGTGTTCTGGCCGGGGCTGGCGCTGGCCTTGGTTGTGTACGGCATCAATGTCTTTGGTGATGCGGTACGTGACCTTGTCGACCCGAGGTTGAAAGGCGGTGTCGGGCGGTATGGCGGCGCGGCGCTCAAACAGAAACAGGAAGAGATTAAAAAACTGGAAAAAAGGACGGCAGAAGCTTCAAAGTGACCGGATGTAGGTTTGGGA
>CAZHXC010000042.1:0-11419 GCA_964536145.1 uncultured Spirochaetales bacterium
GAATATGCAAAGGAGAAGATCAGGAGACTGTCGCAGCAGTATCACTTTGACGTGAATCCGGATGATCTGGTGCAGGATTTGCCGATAGGAACCCAGCAACGCGTTGAGATTGTGAAAGCGCTATACCGGGAAGCGGAGATTCTCATACTCGACGAGCCCACCGCCGTATTGACCACCCAGGAAACGGAGGAGCTTTTTTCGGTTTTGGGCTCTATGAAGGCCGAAGGGAAATCGATCATCTTTATCAGCCACAAATTGAAAGAGGTTTTGGCCATTTCTGATGTCATAACCGTATTGCGGGACGGGAAAGTCGTCGGGAGCGTAACACCTGAAGAAACCGATGAGCAGCAGCTTGCGAGCATGATGGTTGGACGGGAGGTTCTGTTGCAGGTTGAGAAGGGTCACATGCAACAAGGTGAGACGGTTCTTGAAGTGCGCAATCTCCATGTCAACGATCAACGGGGATTGCTCGCGGTAAACGATGTGAGTTTTGACGTTCATGAAGGCGAGATCTTTGGGATAGCCGGTGTTCAGGGAAACGGTCAAACCGAGTTGATCCAGGCACTGACCGGGCTCACCCCTTTTCAAACCGGAGAGATCCGGATCCAGGGAAAGAAGCTTTCGGGCGAAAATCCGAGGGAGGTGACTGCACTGGGCAGCGCACATATCCCGGAAGACAGGCAGCAGTTCGGGCTCGTGCTGCAGTACCCTGTTAGGGACAATCTGATTCTCTGCTCCTACTACGCCGAGCCTTTCTCCCGGCACGGAGTATTCAATTTCCAGGCCATCAATACGGAAGCCTCGCGGCTTCTCGAGGAGTACGACATCAGGGCCCCGGGTATACACACAACAACCGATACCTTGTCAGGCGGCAATCAACAAAAAACGGTTGTGGCGAGGGAGCTCGCACGGGAGATCAAGCTCCTGATCGCCGCGCAGCCGACGAGAGGCCTCGATGTCGGCTCAATTGAATATATACACAGCAGAATCGTTGAGGCGCGCGACAACGGCCGGGCGGTGCTGCTGGTTTCTACTGAGCTCGATGAGATCATAAACCTCGCCGACACCATCGCCGTGATGTACAAAGGAGAAATTGTGAAGACTTTGCGTGGCGGCGAAGCGACAAAAGAACGAGTAGGCCTCCTGATGGCCGGTGCGGACGAATAAGGTAACGAGGCATGAATCTGATTAAGTACCAGAAACTACTCCTTCCGTTCCTCGCTATTATCACTGCGCTCGCGATAGGCGCCGTCATAATAGCCGCCTCAGGCGCAAGCGTCCTGGACGCATACCGGGGTCTCCTCGAAGGCGCCTTTGGAAAACCCCGGGCAATTGCAGAGACCCTGGTTGTCACCACTCCCTACATTCTCACCGGGCTCGCAGTGGCTTTCGGGTTCAAATGCGGGCTATTCAATATTGGTGTTGAAGGGCAGCTCTATGCCGGGGCGGTGTCCGCCGCCTTCATCGGCTATGCCGTAAAGGGAGTGCCGGTGTTCATACACCTTCCCCTTGCTATGCTTGTGGGTGTGCTCGGAGGGGCTATCTGGGGCGCTATTCCCGGATACCTCAAGGCGAAAACCGGTGGCCATGAAGTTATCAATACCATCATGATGAATCACATCATGCTCCGGCTCACCGATTATCTGGTGAAAAACCCGATGGCCGATGCTACGGCGAGTATTCCGAGGACACCCTACATCGAACCAACCGCCTATCTCCCAAAGATCATACCGGGCCTGAGGCTGCACTGGGGATTTGGTATCGCGATCGCGGCGGTGTTTCTTGTCTATTTTGTCCTCTACAAGACAACGCCCGGTTTTGAGATTCGCTCTGTGGGCCACAATCAGAACGCCGCCCGGTATGCCGGGATGAACGTTACGAGGAACTTCATACTGGCGATGGCCGTATCCGGCGGTTTGGCGGGCCTGGCCGGGGCGAATGAAGTCCTGGGGCTCAACTACTATCTGCCTGCGGCATTTATCTCAGGCTACGGTTTTGACGCCATCGCGATAGCACTGTTGGCAAAGAGCAATCCCTTTGCGATTGTTCCCTCGGCGCTGCTCTGGGCGGCGCTCCGCAACGGCGCCGGTCTCATGCAGCTGCGGGCCGGTATTTCCATTGACCTGATCAACATCATCCAGGCGTGCGTCATCATGTTTATCGCGGCACCGGCGATCATACGGTGGATCTACAGGATAAAGGCCGTCAAGGCGGAAGGCGGAATGGTTCTCACAAAAGGCTGGGGCAAGGTATGACGGTTACCTCAAGCATGCAAAAGGAATATCTACGAACGTTGATATTTTGCGGGCTCACATTTGTGCTGAATGTTCTCATCATTATCTTCTCGTTGAGCTTTTTTGAAGATGGCTCGGTCTCGCTTCTCGGGTTTGGAACACTTGGTGCGCTTTCGGTCCGCACGGGGGGCGCCATTCTTGCCATGGGAATACTCGGAATTGCAGCATCGATTCTTCCGCTTTTCAGGAAATTGAGTGTGCACGCCAATGTGGCGTTCTATGTAACGGCCTTTGGCATCGTGGCAACACTCATCCTGTGGGCCGCCGTCGGCTCGCGCTTTGACATGGTGGGGCTTGCAGACCTGAGCCTGCGTCTCTCCACACCGATTGTGCTTGGCGCTATGGCGGGCATGCTCTGTGAAAGGACGGGTATTGTAAATATCGCCATAGAGGGAATGATGCTCACCGCGGCATGCATCGGATTTACCGCAACACTGTACAGCGGCAGCATCTGGTTTGGGCTCGTCTGCGCAATGCTTTCCGGAAGCGCGATGGCGGCGCTCCACGCATTTCTATCGGTATCCATGGTCACCGATCAGATCGTCAGCGGAACGGTCATCAATATTCTGGCGGTTGGTTTGACCGGCTTTATCCGGAGGAGCTTCCTGCTCAAGGCAAAGCTTTCGCGCACGTCGATACTCCCGATCGTTTCGATCCCGCTTCTTTCAAATATTCCGATTATCGGGCCGATTCTGTTTACAAACCAACCGATAGTCTTCATGATGATCGCACTCGTCATTTTCCTGACGATTGCCCTATTCAAGACACGGTGGGGCTTGAGAACACGCTCCATAGGCGAACATCCTGAGGCGGCTGACACCGTCGGGATCAACGTTTTCCGGATGAAGTATTTGAACGTGATGCTCGGCGGGGCGGTGGCCGGTCTTGCCGGCGCCTGGTTTTCCCTGGAAACCACCGGAAGCTTTGACGATATGATGACAAACGGAAAGGGATTCATCGCCCTCGCCGCGATGATATTCGGCAAATGGCATCCCGTCGGAGCATTTATCGGCGGCCTTATTTTCGGTTTTTCAGACGCACTGCAGATTATTTTTCAGATAAAAGACATACCAATTCCCTTCCAATTCCTCTGGATGATGCCGTATGTGATAACCATGGTCGTGCTCGCCGGGGTCATAGGAAAATCGACGCCCCCTGCGGCCGTGGGGCAGCCATACATCAAGCAATGATACCGGGTGACAGATGGACCTACCGGCGGTGTTACAGGTACAACGGTTAGGAGGAATGCTAAGATGACAATAAAAGGGCCGCAGCTTACGATAGCGCTGGTCGGTATCACCGTGCTGCTTGTAACTTCCTGCGCCACCGTCAATCATCTCGATGAATACAGGTTTGGCGGCACCACCATAGCGGGTACCATGCGTACACCGCCAAGGCCGGAAATCGACGGCAACTACAATGTATCCATTGATATGGAGAATCCGGTGCTCACCTTTGCAAGCGTTGCAACGAATCTCGCAAAGGCAAATCAGCTGTCAAAGGCTGAAGCTAAGATGTATTTGGCGCTCGAAGAGGTGGACGTTCCGCAGATGGTCTTTGACGAAACCTTTGACCGGTGCGCAGGCAGCCTGGCTTCCGATAAGGTTGTCTCTGTGAAAGACTCGGATTATATCTTTGATCTGGAAATCAGAAACTACGGTCTAACCGCGGATTCTCACGGAACGGCGGTTAGAATAGAAATAGAAACAACCGCACGGATATACGCAACCGGGGACAGGCGCCTCATCTGGGAGAGGCGGGTAAGCGTCAGAGACCCGCTCAGCCCTGAAGTCTTTGGCCTTCACAGCGTTCTTGATACCGTAGTCAGCACCGCGGTAATAGCAAACCTAACCGAAGAGCAGCTGGTGAAGGGCTTTAGCGAGTCCGCGAGACGGGTGTCTTACAAGATAGCCAACAGACTCGAAGACGACATCTATAGGACGATTTTTGATTAGTCAGCCGGCCGGCAACCAGGCCCCCGGAGTGACGGGACGGTTGCCGGCGCATCACAAGCCCGGTCAAAACCCACCAGGATCCACCAAAAAGCCCCTCTGAAAAGGGTTGCAATTTTCATCGAATCCGGTATAGTCAGTTGATAACCGCGTCAGGTTGCTGCCGGACTTCTCTCCGGCCCAGCACATCCAGAGTATAAAACGCAGGAGATCAGTGATGCGTAGTTACGTTCTGAGAAGATTTCTCATGCTTGTCCCAACCTTGTTTCTCGTTTCGATAATTGTTTTTTTTCTCGTTGACCTGATGCCCGGCGATGCCATCGATGCGATGATAGCCCAGGGCGGGGTCGATATGGAGCTCGACAGAGAGTATCTTGAACACATGTTGGGATTGGACGTGCCGAAAATCGTACAATACGGCAGGTGGCTCGGTGTCGCACCTGATCAGGAAGGCGAGTTTACCGGGGTTCTGCAGGGTGACTTTGGAGTTTCCTGGAGAGAGAGGATACCTGTACTCAAGCTTATCGCGTTGAAATGGCCGGTAACCCTGGAGCTCGGTATCCTGGCTATGCTCATTGCGCAATCGATTGCCCTGCCTGTAGGCATTCTTTCCGCGCTGCGTCAGGACAAGTGGGTAGATTACGTGGCGCGGAGTCTTGCTATTCTTTTCATTTCTTTGCCTGTCTTCTGGGTGGGCACAATGGTCATAGTCATTCCATCTATTTTATGGAACTATATGCCTCCCATAACAATGGTGCCTTTTTTACAAGACCCAATAGGAAACCTCAAGATGTTTGTGGTGGCAGCTATCGTTCTGGGGTTGAGCCTGACCGGGATGACCATGAGAATGACACGGACAATGATGCTCGAGGTCTTGAGACAGGACTATATTAGAACAGCCTGGTCAAAGGGCCTTCGCGAAAGGGTGATCACCGTCAGGCACGCGCTCAAGAATGCGCTTATCCCGGTTATCACCGTGATTGGCTTTCAGGTTCCTCTCCTTGTAGGTGGCACGGTTATCATCGAGAAAATATTCAACCTGCCAGGCATGGGGGGGCTGTTGATTGGAGGGGCCCAGCAGAGAGATCAACCCTTGGTTGCGGGAGTGCTTGTCTTCTTTTCGGTTGTTCTCGTCCTTACAAATCTTCTGATCGATCTGACCTATGCCTATTTGGATCCCAGAATCCACTACAATTAGCCGGAGATCAACGATGTTTCTATCCAGCAGATTCTTATTGACAGCAGTATCGCCGCATCATAGAATGGATAGTCGTAGGGAAAAGATGCTGGCAACCATTTCTTACTTCGAGAGGACGTGACAATGGCTACAAGCGTGCCAGAGATAAGTGCAGAAGCAGTAACCGAATCGAAAAAGCGCAGCGGTGTTAAGATTTTCTTCAAAAGGCTGATTAAGGAAAAACCCCTCGGGACTGTGGGAGCGGTAATTACCGCAGTTCTGCTGTTTGTCGCAATTTTCCCAAACCTGGTAGCTCCGTATGGCTATAATGACGCGTGGGTGGGTGAGTTCCTCGAACCGCCGGGACCCAATGTCTGGTTTGGCGCGGACACCCTGGGTAGAGATGTCTTTTCCCGGGTCGTGTACGGCGCTCGTATCTCGGTTATCGTCGGGCTGTCCGTGGCCGGTATTGCGACGGTTATTTCTTTGCTCATCGGCATGACAACCGCGTATGCCGGCGGGAACGTTGACTTCATAACTCAGCGAATCGTCGATATCGGGATGACTATCCCGCAGCTCGTCATCATGATCGTGTTTATTTCGATTGTCGGTACCGGGATGCTCCAGGTAATCCTTACCATAGGATTCTTATGGGGAATTGTTGGTTCGAGGCACGTGAGAAGCGCGGTTATCAGTATAAAAGAGAACATGTATTTGGATGCAGCAAGAACTTCCGGTTGTACCACCGGCAGGATACTTTTGCGGCATATTCTGCCGAATATCATGGCGCCGACAATCATACTTTTCACCACAAGAGTGCCAAATGCCATCCTGGTTGAGTCGAGTCTGAGTTTTCTGGGATTTGGAATTCCACCACCAGCGCCAAGCTGGGGCGGAATGATAAGTGGCGCCGGAAGCGCTTATATGATCCGGGCACCGTGGATGATCATTTTCCCGGGCATTGCACTGGCGCTGGTTGTCTACGGGGTGAATATCTTTGGTGATGCGGTGAGAGACCTCCTTGATCCGAGGCTCGTCGGTGGGGTCGGGAGATTTGACGTCGGCAAGAAAGCAAAGGAGAAAACCGAGAGGGCCGTGAAGAAAGAGTTACAGGAGGAGATCCGTCCCGCGTAACCGTGAGATAGATCCGTAAGATGTTGGCGGAAATGGGGATGGACCCCATATTATAAAAACTTCGAAGGAGGAGTTATATGAAGAAAGCGTTAATTTTGACGCTGGTATGTATGGTGACGGCGGGTTTCGCCTTTGCTGAAGGCAGGGGTGAAACTGAGACGGCCGGCGCCGCGACTACCAGCGGACCGCAGTACGGCGGATCGCTCACCATGATTGAATCCGGCGCACGTGAGAGTGCTGATCCGGTGAGTCCGGACAGAATGGCAAGCGGTACGAGTGCGCACCATTTCTGGCGCCAGGGATTCCAGGAGCAAGTGCTGGTGGGTGACTTTGAGACCTACGGCCCGAGAGGCAACGACATGTTTGCCTTTGAGGTACGCGGGTACATCCCTTTGACCTACATGAAAGGTCAGGTGATCGAAGATTTCTCAATCGAGTCGGACAGATTGGTCTGGAAGGTTCGAGAGGGTGTCTACTGGCACGGGAACAAACCGCAGGTCATGGACTCCCGTGAGCTTGTCGCTGACGATCTGGTGTGGTGGGTTAACTACCGCAGGCAGGCACCCGCTGGAGGCGACATAAAAGCAGCAACCCGCGATGCAAAAAAGATCGACAAATACACCCTGGAGATCCCTTTCGCGAAGGGCTATGATTTCATGGTGATGTACCTTCTCGGCTATGAGGACCGCGCCAGTGTTGAGCCGCCGGAAACCGTAGAAGCAGGGGCGGATCAGTGGGAAAACCACGTTGGAACGGGCCCGTTCATGAACGGGGAATACGTTATCGGCTCCTACTTCAAGTTTGTGCGAAACCCCAACTACTACGAAACGACAACCATCGACGGAGAGGAATATCAGATTCCCTTTGTTGATGACGTGACGTATCCCATCATCCCGGAAGAGTCTTCCCGGATCGCATCGCTGCGAACGGGGAAAATAGACTGGCACGCAATGGTTCCCGCGGCGCAATGGGCTGTCCTCGACAGAAATCCTGACATCGTGTCAAAGAAAACTGTTGCGGCTGTTGGTCAAACCGCAGCGTTTCAGGTCAACAAAGAGCCCTTTAACGATCTACAGGTGCGCCGTGCGCTCATGATCGGCACCGATATGAACGCGTTCAACAACATCCTGGGCGCTTCAGGTATTGATATGCCGATCGACTGGTGGCCCGCATATCCCGGTGACCCGGCGGTGTATACACCGATCGATGAGCTTCCTCCCGAAGGCCAGGAACTCTACGACTATGATCCTGAGCAGGCGAAAAAGATGCTCGCGGATGCCGGCTATCCTGACGGTTTCAAGATGGAAGTTGTCGTGGAAAACACTCCTCAGGCTCAGGACCGTGGTTCTCTCTTAGCCTCTCAATGGGCGAAGCTGGGTGTGGAAGTCGATGTAAATGTGACCGATAATGCCACCTACTATGGCTACCGGTATGACAAGGACTTCAAAGACGCGTTGATAACCGTCGTCGAGACCCCCGGTGCCGTATTCGTGCTTCAGCGAACGGGCTACACAGGTGCGGTGCTCAACCCGGGAAATTACTCGAATCCTGATTTGGATGCGCAGATCGAAAAGATTGTTGCAACCAGGGATATCGATGAGATGAACCGCCTGACAAAAGAGGCGTGTGTTGACATGCTGTTAGATGTCCCGGCAGTTCCCTTGCAGGTGGGTCTTGACGGTTACTACTGGTGGCCGTGGATTCAGAACTACTTTGGTGAGTTCAATGTCGGCGACGCAGGTCAGCCGGTGCCACTGTTCGCCCGCATGTGGATCGATCAGGACATGAAGGCGAGAATGGGTTACTAAACGGCTGTAAATGCTGGTTTGGCCCAACGAACCATTACGAGGCGGACCGGGTTTATTCCGGCCCGCCTTTTTTTGTGTGCGCCCGGCAGGGCGCACCTACGGCTCGGTTGTTTCTTCAAGCGGTACCGGTTTCAGCATCGATATCAACACCAACCCCAGAACACTTATCACTGTTAACATCCAGAAAGCAGGATAATACGAGCCCGCCACATCATAGATGCGACCGGAGAGTAGGGGGCCCGAGGCGCCTCCGGTAGTGCCGGCAAAGGCCACCACACCAAAGAGAGAACCGTGTGACTTTAGACCAAAGAAATCTGCTACGATGGGCGAGATGATGGTAAAGATCCCGCCGTGGGCGATCCCGTAAAAAACAGCGAACAGGTAGAGCATCCACGGGGCTTTGGCGAGCTGTAACCACAGCAGAACGAGGATAAGCAGAATGTAACACAGTATGGTGGTTCGTTTTGTACCGATGCGGTCGATAACCCCACCGATAAGAAGTCTGCCGCCCATACTGGAAAACCCGATGGTTGAGATGACACCTGCGGCCCTTGTTGCCGAATCGATCAGCAAACTGGCGTGAGGAACGATGTGCACCATAACCGTCATGAGGCAGAAAAGGCTCAGCAGGTTTGATGCGCAGATAATCCAGAATGCCTTTGTACGAACAGCGTTATTGAAAGACAAGCTGTTGTCAGGCGCTTGTTTGAGTACGGGCGCCGGGACCGGCGAGCCGATTGGTGCGGGCTTCGACACGGGCGTGGAGGCCGAGCCGGGGGCGCGTTTGAGCAGCAAGCCTATAATGATAAACGCCACAAAAGATCCGATACCCAGAAAAACATACGAGGTGCGCCAGCCCCGGCTTGTGATGAGAATGCTCGCAACCATCGGAATGATGAGCTGTCCAAAACCCGCGCCTACCTTTACGATCCCGGTGATCGAGCCTCTTTTTTCCCTGAACCATTGCGCGGTAGTGCTCAACGGAATGATATCGACCGCACTCAAGCCCGTGCCGATAATGAGCCCGTATACCAGGTAGAGCTGCCACACGGTACCGATTTGGGACATGAGCATGTGCCCAAAGCCAAAGAAGAAGGCGCAAACCACCACGACCAGACGCGGCCCTATCTTGTCATTTAGCCGCCCGGCGAGTACGCCAAGAACGCCGCTCAAAAACAGCGCGATGGAAGAAGCTCCTGAAACCGCAGCTCTTGACCAGCCAAACTCGGCAACGAGGGGATTTATAAAAACACCGTAGGCGATGAGACTTCCCAGCCCAACCGCCTGGAGGCTGAAACAGGAGGCGACAATCACTGTGGCGTAGCTCAACAGCTGTTCTTTTCTGATTCGCATAGTGAAGGCATTATAGCGATATCCGAAGGTTTGGCCATTGGATATTTGCCGTTTGATTGATAATCTCTACCTATCGAGGTGAAAGATGGCAAAAGACGATATGCTGCAAAAGATGTTTACAATGGTGGATGATGCAAAAGAGGAACTGGTGGAGTTACACCAGGATCTGGTACGCATCTCAACCGTGAATACGGGCGCTCCTGACAGCGGAAATGAGATTGTGGTCTGCCGACTATTGGAGACGCTCTTTGAAGCGGAGGGCATCGACCATGAGACCCTGGTGTCGGCGCCGGGTAGGGGAAATTTTATTGCGAATATGGGTAAGGGGGACTCGCCTAGTCTCCTCTTCATGTCCCATACAGATGTTGTACCAGTAGAGGACGAAAGCACCTGGGACCATCCGCCGTTCAGCGGCGATATCGTCAACGGTTCGGTGTGGGGCCGGGGGAGTGACGACTGCAAGTCTATCACCGCCTCGGGCGTGATGGCCCTTTTCATCCTCAAGCGCGCAGGTGTCAGGCTAAACGGCAATCTGCGGTTGCTTGCCGCGGCGGATGAGGAATCAGCCGGCTTTTACGGGATTCAATGGCTGGCCAAAAACCATCCTGACAAGATTCGCACCGATTGGGCGGTCAACGAGGGCGGTGGTACGCCGCTCATGTCGAAAGACGGCGAGCGGATCTATCTGTTCCCCGTTGGAGAAAAGGGCCGCTATGAGCTTGAGTTTTCTTTTGCGGGCCGGAGCGCCCATGGCGCACATCCTTGGCGAGCGGACAACGCTCTGTACAAATTGTCGGAACTGCTCGAAAGACTGCACGCCTACCAGGACAATTGTGAAATCGATGTAAGCGTTCCGGTCTTCGACAATCTCGGATATTTCGGTGTGAAGGATATGGTCAACAGCGGGAACGCGGACCGCGTGATTGAAGAGATAGAAAAAACAGATCCCCGTCTTGCGCGTGGCTTGCGGGGAATGTCGAGGATCTCGATCACACCGACAATGGTCAACGCCGGCGCAAAATCAAACAGCATCCCGGCCGCGGCGAAACTGACCTGTGACGTGCGGACGCTTCCTTCGCAGGACGAGGCATATGTCCGGCGGGAAGTGGAGAAGCTTGTCGACGGAATCGATGGGGTGAGTTACGAGCTCAACCTGTGGGCGGTTTCCAATTCATCTCCTGTGAAAGGCGACTTTGTCGATATGATGAGGCGGGCTACTGAGGAGGTAATGGGAGAACATATCATCATGATTCCTGAGCTGACAATCGGTTTTACTGATTCACGGTGCGTCCGTCCGCTCGGCACACAGGCTTACGGTTTTTCTCCCCGCAGGCCGGAATCGGACACCTCCCACTCGGGCGTCCATGGTATCAATGAGTCGATGGAGATTGCGGATCTGCTGTTCCGGACAAAGGTGCAGGTTGCGCTTGCGGTCCTCGCGCTTAGCGCACAAGGCTGATGCGGCGGGCGAAGCCGGGTGCTGATGAATGTTGCCGGACGGCCTGCATGAGGGTTTGTGCTAATCGATCGTGGCCTTGAGTACCCTGAGGATGTTTTCTCCAAGGATCTTCCTGATGTCGGCTTCTACATATCCGCGTTTTAGCAGGCCTTTGGTAATCAGGGGAACCTGCGTTGCGTCCTCGAGGACGGTCCCTCCTCCGTCAAAGTCGCTGCCAAGACCCACGTGGTCGATACCGGCGG
>CAZHXC010000043.1:0-7372 GCA_964536145.1 uncultured Spirochaetales bacterium
ACACCGGCGGTTTTTGGTCTGCCGACAAACACCTCCCCGCCGTCAACTGCTGTCTCATACATCGTGAGCGGATCAAAGGCCGGCGGTGAGATCGCCTTTCCGGTGGAAAGATCAAACCGGGCATGATGATCAGGGCAGGTTACCACACCGTTGTGCAACCCGCCGTCACACAGCCGGCCTCCGCGGTGCGGGCAGATATTCCCGCACGCGGTAACCTCCTCACCTCTTCTCGTTACCAGGAACTCCCGCGACCCGGCGCGGATAAGGTTGAGACGGCCTTCTTTGATCTCGTCGATACCGGCGATACGTTTCATACCGCATACTATATGCGTTGTGAGGGTGTCTTGACAGGGGATATTGCAACCGCAAAGATGAAAAGCATGGATATTTATGAACTTATCAGACTCAGAAAGAGCGTCAGGTCCTACCTGGCACGGGAAGTAGAGCAGGACAAACTCAACCGGGTACTCGATGCGGCGAGGTGCGCACCCTCCGCGGGAAACAGGCAGGAGTGGCGGTTTGTGGTTGTCCGTGATGCTGAGAAAAGGCAGAAACTCGCACAAGCCTCCAACCACGGCTTCATAGCCGAGGCGCCGGTAATTCTTGCCTGCTGTGCCGAGACCGACGGCCACCTCATGCCGTGCGGGCTGCCCTCATTCTCAATCGATGTCGCAATCGCCATTGACCACCTCACCCTTGCCGCGGTTGCCGAGGGGCTTGGCACCTGCTGGATAGGCGGATTCAACGCAGATAAGGCAAAAGCCGCTCTTGATATTCCTGAGAAGATCAGGATTGTGGAGTTGCTCCCCCTTGGATATCCGGCAGATCCGTCGGAAGTGAAAAAAACACGCAAAACTCTTGAAGAGATAGTGAGATACGAAAGCTGGTAATCGAATCAAAACAGCATGGCGAGGCCCGCAGCGGAGTCAGACGGCGGGCCCTCATTACCGCGTCTTCAGATCCCTTTTGGAACCTGGCGGTAGAGGAGCACCTTTTCAACACCTTTCTCCCGCAGGAGTCTGCCATCCTCCTGCTCTATGTGAATGATCCGGTGGTTGTGATAGGCAAACATCAGAATCCCTGGCGTGAGGTCAACCTTTCTGCGCTGCTCGAGCAAGGTGTCCCGTTGCTCCGCCGTATTTCCGGTGGCGGCGCGGTCTATCACGACCGGGGGAATCTCAACTTCTCTTTCCTCGGATCAAAGGATGGGTTTGATCGACGGCAAAACCTCGATTTTGTGAGACGTGTGCTTCTTTCTCTCGGTATTGATGCCGATATCTCCGATTCGGTGGATCTGTACGCGGCGGGCCGCAAAGTATCGGGAAATGCCTTCTGTTTCAGGAGGAACAAATCGTTGCACCATGGGACGCTTCTCATTCATGCCGATCTTTCACGCCTCCACGGCCTTCTCTCTCCGGTGTACATGCCGATAGAAACCCATGCGGTTGTTTCGCGCCCCGCAACCACCGCAAACCTCACCGCCGTCTGTCCGGGAATATCGGTGGGAAGCGTTGCAACCGGACTCGCAAAGGCCTATCTTCAACGTATCGGGGAAACCGAAACCATATCGCCTGAAGACTACGATCATCCCGGGATGACTGAGCTGGTAGAGAGAAACCGTTCCTGGGAATGGAACTTTGGAAGAACTCCAAACTTCAGGCTTAAGGTGGCCGGGGTGACCGTTGAGATCCGGAAGGGTGTAATTCATTCGATCGAAGGTGACCGGCCGGCGGGTGGGACAGCGCCGCCGAGCGAAGCAGCGGCGGCACAGCTCAACGGCGTGCACTTTCGCAAGCCCGAGCTCGCGAAGCTACTGAAGAAAGCTCCGGCGGGTTGTGAAGCGTTGCTCTCCGGGCTCCATTCAATCGCAGTATAGATAAGACGGGGGATGCCGATGGAATTCGTCAATAAACTATCTTCAGAAGATCTGCTTCGCAGGCGATATCCGCGCAAGGAAGATGTGCGGGGACATTACTTCAGAGACATTACGGCGATTATTCATTCCTACCCGTTCAGAAGGCTCAAGCACAAAACCCAGGTATTCTTTGCGCCAAAGAACGATCACATCTGTACACGAATCGAGCATGTGATGCACGTGGCGACAATATCGGCAACGGTGTGCCGGGCATTTGATCTTGATACGAATTTAGCCTGGGCGATCAGCCTTGGCCACGATTTTGGACACACGCCCTTTGGTCATGTCGGCGAGAAGATCCTCAATGAGATACTTGCCGACTGCGGCGGATTTCAACACGAGCTCTACAGCCTCTATGTTGCGGATCATCTCATCAATTATGGGAAGGGACTCAATCTCACCTACGCGGTCAGGGACGGTATTCTCAACCATTGCGGTGAGAAGTTCGAGCAGTCGATTACTCCGGATTTCACGGTGCGTGATCTTGATGCGGTAAGGACCCTCGAGCACTTTCCCTGCACCTGGGAGGGGGTGGTGATGCGGATGGCGGATAAGGTCGCATATCTTGGACGGGATTTGGAGGACGCCATCAGCCTCAAGCTCGTCTCACCGGATGATCTGCCGATACGTCTGCGCGACACGCTCGGCACCACAAACAGCGACATTATCGATACGCTGGTGACCGATCTCATAGGCTACTCCAGGCAGAACGAGGTTGTCGGGTTTTCAGATGAGGTATTCGAAGCGAGCATCGAGCTGAAAAACTTCAACTACAAAAGGATTTACGAAAATCCAAAGCTTGCCACCTATCACGACTATTTCAAGCGGATACTCAATACCCTGTTTGATTACCTGCTCGAGGTACTGGGCAAATACCGTGCCGATATTAAGGGATACTTAGACGAGGGGAACGCCTTAGCGGCGAGGTTCGGCGACTACATGACAAAGATGAACTCCTACTATCAGAAGAATGGTATCAGCGACAAGAGTATCGTTGGAGATTATGTTGCCGGGATGACCGATGACTTTGCCCTCGAATCGGTAAACGAGATCATGGTTCCAAGGCGATTCGAGACTCACTTCGACGAGTTTCTCTACTCGGGTAGATAGGCGTCGCAGCCGCTACATCTCGCAGCGGCTGCACACGTTCAGAGGTGCCCTTCACTCACTCGTTTCATTTCCTTTTTATCCTTCTTGCTCGAGCGAATCGAGAGTGATATCTCCGGACTTTGTCGAAAGATTCATGCTCCCGCTGCCGGTGCCGGTGTTCAGGGTTGCCGTGAAACGACGGGCCTTTTTGTCAATGTTTGTGACCGGCAGATCGCAGGTAATGTCGCCGCTCAGCGTTTCAGCAACGATCGCGAGTTCCGCCGACGGATCGATTTTCAGCTCGATATCCCCGCTCAAGGTTTTTGCGCTCATATCGAACTCTGCGGTTGGATGAAGCGTGCCTTCTATGTCACCGCTCAAGCTATTGCAGGCCACCGAGTTGCTCACGATGTCGGTGAGGGTGATGTCACCGCTCAAGGTGCGCAGATGTATGTCTCCGGTAAATCTCTCGATGAAGATGTCGCCGCTTTTCGTGTTGATCTTCACCGCCTCGGAACAATCCCTGCAATGAATATCTCCTGAGTAGTTATTGACGCTTACCGCGGCGTCGATATCTCTGACGGCGACATCACCACTCAACGTCTGAAGTTTTGCCGCTAATTGTTTTGGCACCGTTACACGATAGTCGACGGAATAAGGGCCGGTAATCTGCATGGCCGTGCCGCTGTCCTTCACAAACAGCGTTCCGTCTTCTATCTCCTGGATGATTTCAATACCTTCAGCCCGCTTTTTTGCGTTTTCATGATCGGCGCCTCGGGTGGTAACAACCGCATGTATCAACACGTCTCCGGAGTCTGATCCGGAAACCGTCACATCACCGGTTTGGGTTTTCAGGTTGATGCCGGAGAGGTTCTCCGCAGAGAGGATCACCTCCTTCTCAACAGACTCCTTCGCAGGGCCGAATGCATTTGATACAACATCGTCAAAATCCATCGATTTAAAGTCTTCCACGATCGAACGAACCGTACCTTCCATGGATTTGCCCAAATTGCGCAAGCTTTCCTTTAAGTCGCCTTTCATAAAATCCAGATCTATCTTGAGCTTTTCCTTTTCTGTTTGTTTCGGTTCATCTTCCGCTGTGTCTTCGCCCACGGCTTCAAGAAGTGCCTGCGCCTCCTCTACGGAGATCTTCCCCTCCTTGAGCATGTTGAGGATCATGGTCTTTTCTTCACTCATCATTACCTTCCTTGAGCGCGCGGAGCGCTTCTTCCATCGTAATCTCTTCGTTTTCGAGTGCCTTCAACACTTCGGTTTTCCTGTTTGTCCGTTCCTGGGTCTCGTAGCCTAGGGCCTGGATAACACGGTCAAGCTTTCCCCGCACCGTGGGATACGATACGCCAAGAACCTTTTCGACATCTTTTATATTCCCCCGGCAGCGCACGAACACCTCGATGAAGTACTGATGTTCCTCGGGTAAGCTGCCGAGTTTTCCGGTTTGAAAACTGCCTTCAATCGCGGTTCCACATTCGCGGCAGCGAATGCGCTCGAGGGTGAACTCGTTGCCCCCACAGGCCGGACATCTGTTTATCGTATGTGCCATACAACCTCCGTTAAAAATATTAAAGCTCTAAAATGGAAAAATCAAGATAATTAAGAAATATCATGCAGAAAATTAAGAATATGTATACAAAGAGTTGGCGGAGTGGGTCTCTTGCGCTCGAATATCGGTTTTAGTAGGATGTTTGCGATGAAGATCGCCTGTTTTGGCATAATGCTTTTGCTGCTGATACCCACAACCGACATAGCTGCAGACTCATCCTACGAAGATTACCTGTGGGACAACCCGGAAAAAGTGCAGGTTTCCGATAGCAACGTCGCCTTTTCTCATACAGAGTACGACCACCTGAAGAACGAAAGCATCTTTGTCATGGTGTACTTTAATGACGGCTGGGTGCTCATGTACAACCTCTTTCATATCGATATGACCCTACTCGACAGATGGGGGATGTACGCGCTTATCGCGGAGCCCGACGGAACGAGCTACTGGAAAACCGCTACCGCGGATGAGGGTGATATAGAAATTGCTGAAGACCATCTCTACTACAATGACGGCGTCAATCTGATAGAAGAGATTAACGGCACGCTCTATCTCAGTTGTGACTTTGAGGGATTTTCCTGCGACCTGGTGTTTGACAAGTACATGCCGTCCTGGAAACCCGGTACCGGCAGGGTGGAATACACCGAGGACGGCGAATACTTCCAGTACAAGGCCGTGTTTGTTCCCCGGGCGGATGTGCGTGGAAGTCTCGAGGTAGACGGAACCACCGTGAGCCTCGCGGGAAACGGCTATGGCGAAAAAACCCTCTTCGTCAATCCGTGGACGAGGCATCAGCCATACCTTCACGCCCTCAGGCTGTATTCACCGGTAGAGACGCCCCGGGCAGATAGCTGGCATATCGGTATCCATGAGGTGGTGCTCAACGAGCATTACGGGAATCGTGCATTACCCAGGCTGGTGGTGGCCAGGGGGGATGAGTGGATTTTTACCACTCGCGATTACGTGTTTGAACCGATTGAAACCGCTGAGCTCGATACGATACCCCAGCCTTACGGTACGGAATTTCTTCTGCGCGGCGAGAAGGACGGCTATGTTCTTGACGGTGTGGTAAAGGAGCGGGTGTTTTTTCATTTCACCGATGTATTCGAGACCCTGCCGATGTGGGTGCGCAAGCTGCTTTCGGTGTTTTTCAAGCGGCCTGTCTATTTCAGGTATGTCGCCGAGTTTTCAGGCACCGTCACCGCGCCTGACGGGAGCGAATACCCCATCGAATTGAGCGGACCCTATGAATATGTAGTAGTATATTAACCTTGCAAAGGTTGGCCCGTGGAAAAACATGAGTTCGCTCTTGAAGACGCATACACCTATAATCGCTCAGGACCCATTAGATGGATTTTCTCGCACATGCTCAGGTTTTTCCATCTCCCGCTGCTTCTCATCGGCCTGTCGATATTCAATAATCTTGCCTATTCGAATATCCAAATTTACGTCGGCCGCGGTTTTGACACAATAACGACCGAGGGCTGGCAAAACTCCGCATTGCTTGGAGTGGCGCTCGGAATTCTCGTGGCTGCGGCGGCTGACCGCTCTCGGACGCAACTTTGCGGTGGAGTTTCTGGCCCAGAAAATCGAGCGGGACTCCAGAGATGAGCTCTACGCAAGCCTTCTGGGAAAAGGCATGAGCTTTCACGGGCGCCAGCGTATAGGTGATATCATGGCGAGAGCGACAAACGACGTTCGCATGCTCAATATGATGTTCAGTCCCGGGATCATGCTCATCGCAGACGCCGCCATGGCGCTGGTTGTGCCGGTGGTGATGATCGGACTCATTAACACGAAACTGCTTCTCGTCCCGGGCATTTTCCTGGTGTTTCTTCTGATCACTATTTGGGATTACAACCGGCGTCTCAAACCGGTAAGCATAGCTCAACGCGAGCAGTTTGGCGTGATGAATGCGGGGCTCAACGACGCGGTGACCGGAATTGAAGTGGTGAAGGCGAACGTGATGGAACGCTATGAGTGGGACAAGTTCACCGGAAACGCGTCAAAGTTCAAGGATTACTTTGTCAAACAGGGGCGCATCCAGGCGTTCTATCTTCCCATGCTGGTGTTCAGCTTTTTCTGGGGTATTGCGTTTTTTCACGGTCTCTATATCTGGAACAGCGGCGCTATCACACTCGGACAGGTTGTGGCGTTCATGGGGCTCATGGGAACCTTACGATTTCCTACATTTATCTCCATCTTCTCGTTTAACCTGGTACAGCTCGGCATCGCCAGCGCCGGCCGGGTCCTCGCTCTCATCAATACGAAGACGGAGCTCGATCAGAACAAAGGCGGTCACAGCGGGCGAATCGAGGGAAAGGTAGAGATCAGAGACGGCTTTTTCAGCTACAACGGAGAAAAGGTGCTCCACGATATTGATTTCAGTGTAGAGCCGGGGCAGACGGTGGCAATTGTCGGGCAGACCGGCTCGGGAAAGAGCACCCTCACAAAACTGGTCAACCGGATTTTTGATGTGGATGAAGGAGCGGTGCTGATAGACGGGATCGATGTGAAGGAGTGGAATCTCGATTCGTTGCGGTCACAGATCTCAACCATCGAGCAGGATATATTTCTCTTTACGAGAACAATCGCTGAGAATATCGCATTCGGGTGCGCAGGCGCGAGCCGGAAAGAGGTGGAGGAAGCTGCCAGGCAGGCACAGGCTCACAATTTTATCATGTCCTTTGACCGGGGGTATGAGACCGAGGTTGGAGAGCGGGGTGTCACGCTTTCCGGTGGACAGCGGCAACGGATAGCAATAGCCAGGGCGTTTCTCACAAATCCCAGGGTACTCATCCTCGATGATT
>CAZHXC010000043.1:7382-10004 GCA_964536145.1 uncultured Spirochaetales bacterium
AGGCGATGCACGCAATAAGCAAGAACCGTACGACCTTCATTATTACCCATCGTCTGAGTCAGATCCGCTGGGCGGACACCATACTGTTGCTCAAACGCGGAGCGCTCATTGACCGGGGAAGCCACGAGGAGTTGATGGACAGAAGCGAGGATTACCGATGTATTTTTTCACGGTGCGAGTAGAGCGGGCGCGGGTGGGCCGGGCGCGGCACCTGGCGCAAACAGCGCAAGCCCGGCACACGGCGCCTGCGCGCAGGATGTAAGAGTATGCCGTCTATCATGGACGGGCTCGAAACCGAGTCCTACGACAGACAGTATAGAGACAGAGATCTTCTGAAACGTATTGCCGGATACTTTGGCAGGTACCGGGGTAAGATGGTGCTGGTGGCGTGTATGCTCACCCTCAATTCCCTTTTTGGGACCGCCGGTCCAATCCTCATCTCAGAATCGATAGACCTGGTTCGGGACAATCCGGATATCAAGGCGTTCGCGCTCCTCTCCGGTGGTGTTCTGCTGCTGGGGGTGTTTGCCTGGGGATTCAATTTCATCAGGCAGTGGGTTTCGGCCCAGGTAATCGGCAATGTGGTGCTGGATATTCGCACGGACGTATTCAAGGCCGCGATCAATCACGATCTTTCTTTTTTTGATGAGCAATCCTCGGGCAAGGTGGTCAGCCGCATAACTTCTGATACACAGGACTTCTCGAACGTGGTCACCCTGGTGGTGGATGTCTTGAGCCAACTGATGCTCGTTGCCATTCTCTTAGGGTATTTGATTAGTATCGACGCAAGACTCACCTTGCTGGTTGTAGCCGTAACACCACTGATATTTGCTCTGGCGCTCAGCTTCAGGCGGATCGCGAGAAAGGTGACTCAAAACGCCAAGCGGGTTACCGCAAAGATCAACGCGCTGATACGAGAATCCATCAGCGGGATTATGGTGGCGAAGGGTTTCAGACAGGAACAGGCGATGTACGACACCTTTGATGAGAACAACAAGCAGGCCTACCGCGTCGGTCTCGCGAGAGGACTGGTTCTCAATGCCATTTTTCCGGCAATGAATCTCATTTCCGGGGTTGCGATGGGATTCATTGCATACGCAGGCGGCCTCGCAACCCGCACTGAAGGGGTAACCGCCGGTAACTGGTACCTCTTTATGCAATCGGTGTGGTATTTCTGGTGGCCTATGATGAGCCTTGCCTCGTTCTGGAGCCAGTTTCAGGACGGGCTGTCCGCCTCAGAGCGGGTGTTTGCGCTTATCGATGCCGAGCCAAAGGTGAAACAGAGAGGCTCACAAGACGTCGGTACGCTGAAAGGTGAAGTCGAGTTTAGAAATGTGGATTTCAGCTACAACGAAACGGAAAAAGTTCTCTCTTCGTTCTCGCTGCGGATTGATCCGGGTGAAACGCTCGCGGTTGTCGGACATACCGGCGCCGGCAAAACTTCTCTCGCGCGGCTGGTCACGCGTTTCTACGAGTTTCAGGGCGGTTCGTTGCTGATAGACGGGCAAGACATCCGGACCCTGGATCTGAAGGCGTACAGGAGGCAGGTCGGCATCGTGCCCCAGAGCCCCTACCTCTTTACCGGCACCGTCGGAGAGAACATCAGATACGGTTGTCCCGATGTGGATGACTCAGAGGTCAGGTGGGCCGCGAGGCAGATAGCCGAGGGTGACTGGCTCGAAGATCTACCCGAGGGGCTCGATACCGATGTAGGTACCCGGGGAGACAGCCTTTCAATGGGTCAGAGACAGCTTGTAGCGCTTGCGCGGGTGCTCCTGAAGGATCCGCGGATCTTTATCCTCGATGAGGCAACCGCGAGCGTGGATCCGTTTACGGAAGTACAGATACAGACCGGGCTCGAGACCCTCATGAACGAAAGAACCGCGGTGGTGATTGCCCACAGGCTGTCGACGGTGAGAAACGCGGACCGCATCATCGTTCTCAAGGAAGGCGCCATCATTGAAGAGGGCAATCATGAACAGCTCCTTGCCTCAGGCGGGCACTACGCCGAGCTGTACAACACCTACTTCAGACATCAGTCTCTCGAGTATGTGGAGACCTTTGGCGAAGAGCTCGCCGATTAGCGGCCGCCTTGACAACCGGATATCTATTTCTCTACTATCCCAAAAGCCTTAAAGATTGCCTAATCACCCAAAAAAAACGATAAGGATGAGGTTATGGATTATTTTCTCACAGAAGAACAAAAGATGATTAAAGAGACCGCGGCGCAGATCGCTAAGGAAAAGATAGAGCCGGTTGCCCTCGAGTACGATGAAAAAGGGACTTTTCCCTGGGATATCGTAAAAGTGCTGGGAGAGGCGGACCTTTTCAGGGTGTTTATCCCTGAAGAGTACGACGGTCTTGGCGGCGGCGTATTCGAAATGTCCATCGTTGTTGAGGAGCTTTCAAAGGCTTGTGGAGGTATCGCGCTCGCATACGCCGCCTCGGGTCTTGGTACGATACCGATTATTCTCTTTGGCAATGAGGAACAAAAAAAGACCTGGCTACCCCGGCTTGCTGCAGGCGAGATTGTGGCGGCTTTTGCCCTCACGGAACCGAATGCGGGAAGTGATGCGGGAGCGATCATTACCAGGGCAAAGCCCGAAGGTGACGAGTACGTAC
>CAZHXC010000043.1:10014-11357 GCA_964536145.1 uncultured Spirochaetales bacterium
GGCACAAAACAGTGGATCACAAACGGCGGCGAGGCCGAAATTTATACGGTTATCGCGCAGACTGATCCACAGCGGGGCGCCCGCGGCTCTTCGGCGGTGCTCGTGGAAAAGGGAACTCCCGGTTTCGAGTTCGGTAAGAAAGAGGACAAGATGGGAATAAGGGCTTCAGCAACCAGGGAACTCATCTTTCAGGACTGCCGCATACCCAAGGCCAATCTTCTCGGGAAAGAGGGCATGGGATTTATGGTTGCCATGAAGACTTTTGATCAATCGAGACCCGGTGTGGCGGCGCAGGCGCTTGGAATTGCCCAGGGCGCCCTCGATAAGGCCGTTGCCTACGCGAGAGAGCGTCACCAGTTCGGTAAGCCGGTATCGTCTTTCCAGGGGCTTCAATTCCTCATGGCCGACATGGCGATGCAGCTCGAGGCCGCGCGGGCGCTGACCTATCAGGTTGCTCGCAACGTGGACGCCGGTGTGAAGAATGTCGCCGGCATCTCGGCAATGGCAAAGGTGCTCGCCTCTGACGCGGCGATGCGCATTACCACTGATGCCGTGCAGATTTATGGTGGATACGGCTACATGAGAGATTATCCGATGGAAAAAATGATGCGCGACGCAAAAATCACGCAAATCTATGAAGGAACCAACCAGATACAGCGTGAGATCGTTGCGATGAATCTGATAAAAGAAAGTATGCGAAGCGAGAGGTAACAGGTTTGAATATTATAGTCTGTATCAAACAGGTCCCGGACACCACCAATATCCGTATAAACCCGGAGACAAATACGCTTATCCGCGAAGGGGTGGAATCGATCATCAACCCATTTGATATGTACGCCATAGAAGAGGCGCTCCGGATAAAGGAAAAGATCGGCGGTAAGGTGACCGCGCTTTCCATGGGCCCGCCGCAGGTTGAGGAAGCGCTCCGAACCGCGGTCAGCCTTGGTGTGGATGAGAGCATCCTGCTTTCAGACCGGGCGTTTGCCGGGGCGGACACCTGGGCAACCTCACTCACTCTCGCCGGTGCTATAGGAAAAATGGAAGACATCGGATTGATTCTGATGGGCAAGCAGGCGATGGATGGAGACACCGGCCAGGTGGGACCGGGTGTTGCCGAACATCTGAAGCTTCCGCACATAACCGACATCCGCAAGATTGAAGAGATAAATGAGAAGGAAATCGTGTGCGAACGCCTTCTCGAGGACGGCTATCTGCGGTTGAAAGCACAACTCCCAGTCATCATTACCGTGGTGAAAGAGATAAACGAGCCGCGGCTCCCTTCGCTCCGGGGCAAGATGGCTGCAAAGAAGGCTGAAATAATGACCTGGACCGCGGCTGATGTG
>CAZHXC010000044.1:0-9546 GCA_964536145.1 uncultured Spirochaetales bacterium
CTGAGATGAAACGGCGCATTGGTCCATCATATGCATATCTCGGCAGATGGGTTCTGCTCGCGCTCATCGCGGGTATAACGGGCACCTTTGCCACCTACCTGTTTGGTTTCGGTCTCAGTCACACGACGGCGTTTCTTCATAGTCTTTCAAGTGGCGGCCTCCGGGTGCCGCTGCCCGTTTTCACCGTTGCGGGAGCTGTAATTGTCGGGGCGATTATGTACCGGTTTCAGCCTGAAGCGGCGGGCGAGGGGATCCCTTCCTATCTTCGCTCTTTGCACGAACAACAAGCCCGTCTGCCTATCACCGTCACCATCAGCAAATATCTCGCGGCGTTTTTGACCCTTTCGACCTTCGGTAACGGGGGTGTGGTTGGACCGCTCGGCCGCGTGTGCGCAGGCGTGATGTCCTGGATTACAGACAGGTTCAGGAGCATCGGGTTTACACAGTCCGACAGACACACGGCGGTTATCTGCGGGATGGCGGCGGCGGTTGCCGCGATTTTTCACGCACCGGTTGGGGCGGGTGTGTTTGCTGTTGAGATCATACAGCGTGAAAACATGGCCTACAAGGACATCTTTCCTTCCATTCTTTCCGGCTTCATTGCCGTGCTTCTCTGTCGTCTCCTCGGTTTCGAACCGTTTTACGTCGTACCGATGATAGAAGGACCCGTGGATGTCGGTCTTATCTGGCCGCTGTGGCTGATGGCAATTCTCACCGGCCTCGTCGGCGGCGGATATATCAGGCTGTACGCGGTGGTGGTACGCGTTTTCAAGCGCGATCAGGGTAACGTGCTTCTCAAAGTCATCATCGGCAGTGCCATCGCTGCAACCGGCGCATGGATGGTCAATCCGCTTCTGTTAGGTACTTCACACCAGATGTTCGCGGTGCTTTCGAGCGGGAACCCGACGGAACTGCTTCCCGAAATGTTGACTTCCCATGTTGTCCCCGCGCTTGCGTTAATGATGGTTCTCAAGGCGCTTTTCAACTGTATTACCGTCGGTTCGGGAATGAATGCCGGCTTTACCGGGCCATCGGTGCTTATCGGTATGCTGCTCGGCGCAGCGTTGGCGCTTCTTCTCGGGTACGAAGCCGGGTCTGCCGGGTACTTTGCCTTCCTGATGGCAGGATTTGTCGGCATGCTTGCCAGCTCGATGAACATCCCGCTTGCGGCGGTTATCATGGCAATCGAGCTTTTCGGTCCTCAGGCGGCTCTACCTGCCGGACTGGTTGCGGTAATAGGGTTTCAGGTCACCCGTCACGCAACCATCTACGACTTTGCGCTCGCCGGGGCCGGGCACCACCACCATGGTTGACGGCGGAAGCGCCGGCGCCTTGAACTTTGATGCGTTTAAGGAGTTTGTTCTCGAGCGCTCCCGGCTCAACCTCTATGCCTTTCTCAACATCAGTATTCTCGGGCAGTGTTTTGAGGCACAGATACCGGGTGTTCCTGTCATCCACGAATACGACGACATGCGGCTCGTGCATGTCGGCCGGACCATCAAGTGTATAGAAGAGAACCGCGATTACCTGGTAGGGGTAAAGGTACAGAGCCTATCACGGGCTGACAAACCTCACGCCGGTATATGCCGCTATCGAAGCCGCGGAAGCGGCGAATGTGCCGGTTATGGTCCACACATCGCCACCTCCACCGTCGGTGGCCCAATACATGCACCTGCTCCGCAAGGGCGACATCGTCACACACCTCTATCACCCGGACCCCGGGTCACTGGTACGCCGCGACGGAAGGATACTGCCTGAGTATCTGGCCGCCCGCGAGCAAGCTGATTGCCGTCGGCATGCCGCTCGAAGACGCGCTCTGTGCGATGAGCATCACCCCGGCTCTTGCGATGAACAAGCCCGCGCTTGTTGACCATCGAGATTCCTGATGAACTCTACGTAGCTCTCTCCGGCGGGTTCTTCCATCGGGTAATTCCCGTATTCGTAAGCGGCATCAAAGGTGGCCAGGATGTTTTGCGGCGATGTTCTTGGCAAGCGGCTGCACCGGGTTGAGCACATCGACCCCAATCTCAATCAAATCGGGTATGGCGTCATACACCGAGCCGCAACTGTGGAGAACGATTTTCGCTTCGGGCCGGATGTGTTTTCTGATGGTTTTGATGATCTCGGCGGTATACGCCTTGATAAACTCAACGTAGTCATCGTGTGACACAAAGAGGCCCTGTTGCGTCCCCAGGCATCATGAATGTTCACACCGTCGAGATATTGCCCGACACCTCCAAGGAATTCCTCATGGAAGGCCGTGCCTATTTCGAGCAGCTTTGTGGAGAGCCGATGATAGAACTCGGGCTCGAGCTTCATATCGGTAAAGCATTTATCCATTCTGCTCAGCATCGAGTAGCCGAGGAATGGAAGCATCGTCGTAATACATCTGCCGACAACGAACAGATCGGTCTCTTCGTGGAGGTGTTTTGCCTGTTCTACTACGCCCTCCATGATGTTTGTCGATGTGTCGGGCCAGGGGTAGTTATCGATGTCCTTCATCGTGGTCATGTGACGCATTGGAAAATCAAAGGGATCATCGTACAAACCCATCTTTTTGATTCTCATTCCGCAGAACCACGGCCAGGTCTTGGTGCCGTCGGGCTCGACGTTGGCTCTTGGTGGGTTGCAGCGAGCCGCGGTCAAATCGCCCACGGCAACAAATCGAAGTAACCGGCTTACTCGCGGATCCTGTCCCGCATGTGGTCGATCTCCCTGCCGTTTTCTACGGCGATGATTTCTGCGGCTATCGAGATCGCTATCTCCTCCGCCGTGTCACCGCCGAGGGGTAGACCGACTGGGCCGTAGAAGTTGACCGGTTCCCGGAGCCCTTCCCCGGTAAGATTCTTCCTCATCGCGGATACTTTCGTCCGGGAGCCAATCAACCCCAAATACCGGTATTCGGGGCGAAGGGCCCATAGCTGTCTCATGAGCTCCTGATCAAAGGTATGACCATGGGTCGCCACAAAACAATAACCACTTCTTTCGATTAGTTCTCGTACCGGAGTAATATCCTCATATGTGTGGATGATGACTGATCGTGCTTTTTCCGGATCAGCGAATGCGGCAACTTCCTCCCGGTCATCCATGATGGTGACCCGGAAGCCGAGAGTTTCCAAGAGCGGTGTCAATGCCTTGCCGACGTGACCTCCGCCGAAAATAACGAAATCACGTGATGCCTGGATTACTTCGAAATAGAGCGAGACCTCACCGCCGCACTCCATGCCAATTTCCTTCAGGTTTACGTCCATAAACAGCGTTCCGCCCGTATCGATGAGCTCCTTTGCTTTTTCCACCGCAAGGTGCTCAACCGCGCCCCCGCCCACGGTACCGTGCAGTGCTCCGTTTTCCGTGACCAGCAGCTTGAACCCCGCTTTGCCCGGAGAGCTCGCGTCACCCCGGACAACGGTCACGAGTGCGGATGTGATTCCCTTCTCCCTGTAGTCGATGCATTTTTGTAATATATCCATATGGCCTCCGGAAGCGTTCTCTCTATGATAGCATTATAATAACATGCGGAGCCTGCCTTCCGCATTGCCGATCTTCGCCGGCCACCTGAAGTGTCTTCAGGTATGGCGCTCTGCCGAGGAGCACGTATTCCAATACCGTGTATTCGAAGTCTGTCGGTTCTTTCTGCGGAAGCAGGCTCACATACCAGCCACGTTCGGATCCGCTCAGTTCGCGAACATCCGCACCAAACGGATGAACTGTTCCCGCAAACGGCCGAAGCCGGCCGGGCGTCAGGTAGCGCAGGGTGGTCTTGCCGGTTCCGTTTGGGCCAATTGGGCGCCAAGGCTCTGCGCGAGATAGCTTTTGAGAACGGCCGTCCGAAAACTTGGGCAGCCCCACAGGACAAGCCTTGGGATTTACGATAGAGTAACAACTTATGCTGAAAAACTACGGGAGCCTCTGGCCGTATCTGAAGGCCCATAGGCGCCAATACATATTCGGGTTTCTCTTTCTCATATTGACCGACGCGGGACAACTCTACATTCCGCAGCTTGTAAAAAGGGCCATCGATGTCGCCGCTTCGGGACGTTTTGAGATGCGACAGATTCTCGTCGCCGCGCTGCCGATGATCGGGCTGGCGGTTCTTGTGGCGGTGGGGAGATACTGCTGGCGGTACTTCATAAACGGTGCATCGAGACAGACGGAGCGTGAGATCAGGGACAACCTCTACAACCATCTGCAGTCGCTCTCTCTAAACTTCTACGCGCGCAGAAAGACCGGAGACCTGATGGCTCACATGACAAACGACATGAACGCGGTGCGAATGGCCACAGGACCCGGCTTTGCGCTGGCGGTGGACGGCATCGTCATGATCGTCTCCGTGCTCGCCATCATGATCAATATGAACAGCACTATGGCGTTGATATCGCTTTCGCCGCTTCCCATCCTCACCATCGGTGTTATCTTCTTCAGCCGCATCGTCGGAGAACAGTTCAGAAGAGTCCAGGAAGGCTTCTCCGATCTGAGCGATATGGTCCAGGAGTCGTTTTCAGGTGTCCGTGTGCTCAAAACTTTCGTAAAAGAGGCGGTTTTTGTAAGGCGGTTCCTCGCGAAGAATGTCGAGTACTCAGACAGGAATCTTAGACTCACACGGTCCTGGGGCTTCTTCTTTCCCGCAGTGAGTCTGCTTGCAGGGCTTTCATCGGTTCTTTTCCTCCTCCTCGGCGGCCGCTCCGTGATGGAAGGGCTTATGTCACCCGGTGAGTTTACGGCGTTTTTCTCCTACCTGCAGATGCTGATCTGGCCGCTTCTTGGCGCGGGTTTCACTATAAACATGCTCAAACGTGCCGACGCCTCTCTCGAACGGATCAATTCGATCATGAATGAAGAGCCCGATATCGCGAGCCCGCCTGCGCCGGGCGCGGTTACCACACCCATCAAAGGCGGCCTTGCAATAAGGAATCTTACCTTCAGCTATCCGGGAGCCGATACGCCGTCCCTCGAAGGAGTCAATCTCGAACTGCCTGCCGGCAGAGTATTGGGTATTCTTGGGAGGACCGGCGCAGGCAAATCTACCCTGGTAAACCTCATCCCGCGAATGTATGATCCGCCGCCGGGCACGGTTTTTATCGATGGGACCGATGTCAGACAGTATGATCTGCAGGTCTTAAGGCAGGCAATCTCCGTTGTACCCCAGGACAGCTTTCTCTTCTCGGCCACCATCCGTGATAATATTGGGTTCAGCAATCCTCAGGCGGATGAGGAGTTCCTCAAACAAACGGCGGAAATCTCAACGATAACACGTGATTTTTCGATGTTTCCCGACGGCTGGCATACGGTTGTTGGTGAGCGAGGCGTATCGCTCTCCGGTGGGCAGAAGCAGCGGGTCGCGATTTCCCGCGCTCTCGCCGCTGACTCCTCGATCGTTATTTTTGACGATGCCCTCTCATCGGTGGACACGGAAACCGAGGATGCCATTCTCTCGGAGCTGCCCGGGATGCTCGAGGGGAAGACGGTCATCCTCATCGCCCATCGTATTTCGACGCTGAAGACGGCGGACGTCATCCTGGTGCTCGAAACCGGACGGATCATTCAACAGGGAACTCACGATGAGCTTTTGAGCGTGCCCGGCTTCTATGCCGACGTATACAGGCTTCAACAGCTCGAAGAATCGATCAGGAAAGAGAAATGAGCGATTTTTTCGAACAGGAAGAGATTCTCAAGAGCTACGATTCGCGGATCATGCGGAGGATTCTCAGCTATCTCAAGCCGTATCTGCTCTTCTTCATCCTTGCGATCGTTGCGCTTCTGGTGGCTACGGTTGGAGAGCTCATGCTTCCGGTGATCATTCAGAGAGCGGTGGACAATCAGATTCTTCCGTACCGCCGCGGCGTCGTATTGTCCGAGCTCGAATCCGAGCAGATAGAGAGGCTCGGGGAGATCGACCGGGATTTTCTGATAGATGGTGTGTTGTATGTGCCGCTCTCGGGACTTGCCGATTTTTCCACCGCTGAGAAGGAACGGATGCGTGATGAAGGCGCGCTGCTCGATGCGAACTTCCTCGTCTATGAAACTTCCGGCGAAGGAGTGACCGGAGTGGTGGATGAGTATCCGGATCTGTTCTCTTCCGGAGCGGGTACGGTGGCAATTACCCAGGAAAACCTCAACCGTATGGACCGGGATTCGATACGCACCCTCCGGCATGAAGACTACGCCGGGCTTTCTCAATACGTTCGCATCCTGCTTGTCGTCCTTGTAGGGGTGTTCATCTTCACATTCAGTCAGGTCTATCTGGAAGCCTATGTCAGTCAGATGGTGATGAAGGACCTCCGCTCCGAGTTGTTCGAACACACGCTGGGGCTGTCGGTCCGGTATCTCGACAGAAATCCCGTGGGACGGCTCGTTTCGCGGGTGACAAATGACGTTGAGACCATCAACGAGATGTTTACCGATGTCCTCACCGCCGTGATGAAAGATTTCAGTACGATGCTCGGGGTTACGGTGGCTCTTTTTCTTCTGAATCCAACCCTCGCTCTCGTCACCGTCGCAACCCTGCCGCCGGTTTTTATCATCACGGCAATCTTCCGGGCGAGGGTGCGGAACGCCTTTCGCGGGGTACGCCTCGCGATCTCCCGGCTGAACGCCTTTCTTTCGGAACACCTTTCCGGAATGCGGATCGTCCAGCTCTTTGTGCAGGAAAAGCGCGTTGCAGGTGAGTTTGACGAGAGAAACAGCGCGGTTCTCAATGCGAGCCTTGCCGAGATGCGTCTCTTCGCAATCTTTCGCCCGTTAATGGATCTTCTCTCTACAACCTCGGTTGCCGTGGTCATCTATTTTGGTGCCTACTTTCTCCTCCGTGACGTTGTCTCTCTCGGGGTGCTCATCGCTTTTCTCAATCTTATCAGAAGGTTTTATCAACCGGTGATGGATCTCTCGGAGAAATACAATATTCTGCAATCGGCTATGGCTGGAGCGGAACGGATGTTCAACCTGCTTGATGCCGACGACCGAGTAAGTGAACCCGCTGAACCGGTGATGCCTGAAAAGACCGCCGGACGGATCGAGTTTGACCGCGTGAGCTTTGCTTACAAGCCCGGTGAACCGGTGCTTCGAGACCTTTCGTTCACCATCGAACCGGGAGAAACCGTGGCGATAGTCGGATACACCGGCGCCGGTAAGACAACCATTACATCGGTATTGACCCGTCTCTGGGAAATACAGGAAGGCACCATCCGGATTGACGGTACCGATATCTGCCGCATTGAGACAAAGAACTTGAGGCGACGCGTACAGTCGGTGCTGCAGGATGTGTTTCTCTTTTCGGGTACTATCCTCGACAACATCCGTCTTGGCGATGAAATTCCTGTCGAACGAGTACGGAGGGCGATTGACCACGTGCAGGCCAACACCTTTATTGATCGTCTACCCAAAGGCCTCGATACCGAGTTAACCGAACGCGGCGGCAACCTTTCTACCGGTCAGCGGCAACTCCTCTCCTTTGCCCGCGCACTCGCCCATAATCCTGATGTTCTTATACTCGACGAGGCCACCGGGAATATCGACACCGAGACCGAGCAACTTATCCAAAACGCCTTGCTAAAGTTGCTCGAGGGGAGGACGTCGATCGTTATCGCTCACCGGTTATCCACGATACGGAATGCGGACAGGATTATTGTTCTCCACAATGGAAGACTTTTTGAGTCGGGCACCCATGATGAGCTCATGGCACGCAAAGGCATGTACCACACGTTGTACCAGATGCAGTTTTTGAGCTCCGAGAGGGCTTGAGGAGAAGCCGGCCGGCGTTCGAAAACGCCATTACCAGCCCACACCTTCGTCAAGTATCCGGCGGAAAATCTCGATTATCTCCGGGCTGTCCCATTCCCGGGTGCCCACAACCCCGCCGAAGATCTTCCCGTTTCGATCGATGAGATATGTGGTGGGGATGCTCCTTGCTCCATAGAGCGCGCCGACGCCGCCGAGCGTGTCGAGCAGAAGCGTAAAGGTAAGCTCGTACTCTTCGGCAAAAGCCCGTACGACTTTCGCGCTTTCCTGCAGATCCACTGCCAGGATTTCAAGACCCTCATCGTGCAACTCATCATAGAGGCGCTGCATCGACGGCATCTCCGACCGGCACGGTCCGCACCATGTGGCCCAGAAGTTGAGGAAAACAACTTTGCCCTGATATTCGCTCAACCTGTGACTGTTGCCGTCGATATCCTCCAACTCGAAATCCCTTGGATCTACCGGTGATTTTGTCACACCCACACCGAGGTTCGAGAGGCTTTCAAGCACGCTGCTCGCTTCATCCTGGGCAACGAGGGGCAGGGCAATCATCGGTATCAGGAACACGATACATAGCAGTACTCTTTTTCTTTCATGCATTGTGGAGCTCCAATATTTAAGCTTATAATATTAGTAATATATAGGATGTTGGTCAACACGCGCAATGCCCTATCCGGCGTTTACAAAACAAAAACCTCTCTGTAATCTGATTCCGCCGTTGCCGCCGTCGCCATCACCACCATTGCCGTGAGCGACGGCCAGGTTATGAAATACATCACGTGGAGGTATGCCATGGATATACACACCCATGAGTTGATAAGCCGGTCGTTATGCGGCGAGCCTTTGGAGCTCAAGGAAGGCTGCAGTCGGGTAGAGCTTCTGACAACACCGGAGATGGCCGTGGACAGCTCCGGGTTGGTTCACGGCGGCTTTATATTCGGTCAGGCGGACTACGCAGCCATGATCGCGGTGAACCACCCGCACGTGGTGCTGGGCGGGGCGGAGGTGAAGTTCCTCAAACCGGTCAAGGTGGGTGAAGCGGTGACCGCGGAAGCGAAAGTCACCGAAACCGACGGAAAAAAGCGCTTCGTGGATGTCTCGGTTGCAAAGGAGGGCACGCCTGTCTTTGAGGGCCGGTTTACCTGTCTTGTGCTCGATCAGCACGTCCTTGGTTGAGGCTTTGTATAACAGCTTTGCGCCGGGCCACTAAAAGGTTATGATGATGTGGACGGCAGGAGAGTGGCGGGCCCCACATTCTGAAGACGCCAGGATTTACCCGGAGAAAGGAGATAATACCATGAAGATTACAGAGGTGAAGACGTTTCTCGTCCATCCCGGCACTGGAAAGAACTTGTTGTTTGTGAAAATAAGCACCGATGACGGTGTCCACGGTTGGGGAGAATGTTATACTCAGGCGGACCGGGACCGGACTATCGAGGTCCATGTTCAACAGCTTGCGCGATACCTCGTCGGACGGGATCCCTTCAATATAAAACACTTTACCTACATGGCGTACCATGACTTTGCGGGTAAACGCGGCGCCATGGACTTCTACAGTGCCGTGAGCGGGATTGAACACGCGCTCTGGGATATCGTCGGTAAAGCGCTCGGTAGCCCAGTGTTCAATCTGCTCGGCGGCGCCTGCAGGGACAAGATTCGGGTATACGCAAACGGATGGAGCGCGGAGACTATCGAGGAAACCGCCCAACGCGCGAAAACACTCGTCGAGCAAGGCTTCACGGCAATGAAGTTTGATCCGTTTCCCGGGCCATGGAGGACACACATCAGCCGCAAGGACGAGGTAGCCGCCGT
>CAZHXC010000044.1:9556-11279 GCA_964536145.1 uncultured Spirochaetales bacterium
GGCGGTACGGGAAGCGGTAGGGCCTGATATAGACCTGCTCATCGAGGTGCACCGGCGGCTGGCCCCGGTCCACGCCGTCCGTGTCGCGCGGATGTTGGAGGTGTACGCCCCCTTCTGGTACGAGGAGCCGGTCTCCGCCCGCAATGTTGATGCCCTCGCTGAAGTACGCAAGAGCATCAATTTGCCTGTCGTTACGGGAGAGGAACTCTACACCAAGACGGAATTCCGCGAGGTGTTTGAAAAGCAGGCGGCGGATATATTGAACGCCGATATCGCCAACTGTGGCGGAATTTTGGAGCTCAAGGAGATAGCGGCAATGGCCGAACCGTATCTGGTGATCATGTCACCCCACAACTACAACAGCACAACCGTTGCCCTGGCGGCGACGGTCCAGGCATGTGCGGTGATGCCCAACTTTCTCATTACCGAGTATTTTGTCAACTTTGAAGAAACGGGAAACGAAATTGCGGTACAGCCGCTCAAGCCGGTAAACGGGTATATCGAACTTCCTACCGCTCCGGGTCTTGGGATAGAGCTCGATGAGTCTGCCTTGGCCCGGTTCCCATACAAGGAATTCCCGGGCAGGCATCTGAGGCAATTCTATGAGGAAGGGCCCTGACGGGCAGCCCGGGTTTACCAGCGGCTGCCTTCAACCCTGATCTGCTCCGGCCGGATGGTCGAAGGTGTTGTACGGATCGGTTCCCGCCTCCTTCTCAGTCTTATCGGTATACCCGTCGTTGTCGTCATCATCGTCGATGTTGTCAGGAATACCGTCTCCATCGAAATCGATCACGGGCGATGTCAGTGGGCCGGTAGCTTCAGCATCCTGTTTGTCCACGGTTGCGCATGCGCCAAGGCCCAGAACGAACAGGATTATTATAATGAGAAGCCTGACGAAGTGTCTCATGGTACCTCCAATCAGCAATTAGCCACGTAATCACTCAACCAGCTTGTTATCTCATCGTCAAGCGGTCGCGGGGTATGGGAATCGAGTATCCGGCCAACTTCGTCACCGAGCAGATCGGTGATGTGGCGTTGTGAATCAAGATCGTCAATCTTCTTCCGGTTGATGAAATCCGGTGGAAGCCAGAGGGAATCACGGAAATGGTCGACTGTGTGTTCCATCGCCATGTACGGCATGGCGGTTCGTGCGGATTCGGCGATGGCATCGAGTCCAAGCCTCTCATCGGTGAGCTCGAGCGGCGCTAGCAGTCTCTTCGCCCGGTCGATCATGGCGTTACATAACACGAGGAACCGGGCGTCGTAGAGCGAGCCAAACGCCATATAACCCACATCATGTGCCAAGGTTGTTCCGCACTGGAGGGCGAGCACGATTCCTTCGTGAGCTTCGTGGGCGGCCTGAGCGTCAAGGCGATAGGCGTCGGTACACCCGGCCGTGCCCCAGGTCGGAAGTCCGTAGTACGCGCCAAGCTCCGCGTAGATGGCAACGGTCTTGTACCACTCGGGCGCGCCGTAGCTGACAACCATGCTCCGCATGTCCGCCGAAGACGTGTTCGATGCGTAGATGAAACGGGCATTGGGATTCTTCAACGTGGTAAGTACGAGGCCCGCAAGAGATTCGGCGCCGCCCTGCGCAACACCGCCTTCCACCGTTATCGGTGAACCACTTCCGGAGTTCGCTCCCGCCGCGAAGGTAAACGGCACCTCGTGCTCCGCGCAGAACAACGCCCGTTCAGCCACAGACGCCTCGATGTGCAGCGGC
>CAZHXC010000045.1:0-11177 GCA_964536145.1 uncultured Spirochaetales bacterium
GGAACGAGGGCGGCTAACGCGTATATGCGTTCAGGACTCGATGTCTTGCTCACACTTGGGGCGAGTTTTCATGAGTTCACGACCCACTGCTGGGATGAGGCATTTGTACCGTCGAAGGCGTTGATTCAGGTCGATATTGACCCGGATGAGTTTGGAAAGAACTACCCGGTGACGGTGCCTCTCCTTGGTGATTGCCGTTTGGTTGTACAGGCAATTATCGAGCGCATCGGTGAGAAGAGCCGCAGCGGAGAGGACATAGAAAAACTCAAGAGCAAGACCGATTACTTCGCGGAAGGGCAAATGGAATCGGGTGCAACCCCAATCAAGCCGCAGCGGTTGATGAACGACGTCTCAAAAACCGTATCACGAAGCGCGACGATATCCGCCGATATCGGGAACACATTGGCATGGGCGGAGCGAAACTACATGAGCTATCCGGAAGGGCGATTTATGACTTTCACCGGTTTAGCAGCGATGGGTTCAGCCACGGCCGCTATCATCGGGGGTAAGCTCGGCAGGCCGGATCAACCGGCGCTCTGTTTCTGCGGTGACGGCGATTTCTTCATGACCGGCATGGAGGTTGCCACTGCGGTGCATCATCGGATACCGGTTGTCTGGATCATACTCAAAAACAGCCGGTTGGGAATGATCCATGACAATCAATCCTTGAGCTATCAAAACAGGTATATTGCTTCAGATTTTGTCGCTACGGATTTTGTGGCGCTTGCGGAAGCGCTGGGGGCAAAGGGCAGGAGCGTTGAAAATCCTGAAGATATAGAACCTGCTATAACCGAGGCGTTGGAAACACCCGGTCCTGCAGTTATCGAGGTAACGATAGATGCCGATGAGCTTCCTCCAATAAAACCGAGAATGATGGCGCTGCAGCGTTCGGTAGGAAATCCTGATGTGCTCTCTTCGATATCCTGGGACGCAATCAAAGCACTTTTTACGATGGTCAAAGAACGCTGAAGCCCTGTCGGCATCATTGAAATAGCAGCGCGCCTTTGGTTTACGCAACTGCCGCCGGCTTGGTATGTTGGATTAAGAGCGTTAGTAATGTAAGAAGGTGCGGCATGTCTACTCCAAAAGGAATTATCAAGATCTCCGAGAACCTGTGGGAGATTCCAGAATCATACAAGAAAGGGATGAAAGCGCCGGCCCGGATATACGGGACGGAGAAACTCCTCGAAACCATGGATGAGGGCGTCTTTGACCAGGTATCGAATGTCGCTACGCTTCCGGGTATAGTCGGTTATGCATTTTGCATGCCGGATGGTCATTGGGGTTACGGTTTCCCCATCGGCGGCGTCGCCGCAATGGACGTCGAAACCGGTGTCATCTCTCCCGGAGGAATCGGATTTGATGTCAACTGCGGTATGCGGTTGGTTCTCACCAATTTGAGTTATCGCGAGGTAGAACCACACCTCGAGAAGCTCGTGGACAGATTATTCGATCGGATTCCCGCAGGAGTGGGAGGCAGCGGATTCATAAACATCAGCAAGGATGAGTTCAAAGAGGTGTTGGAGCAGGGAGCCGGATGGTGTGTAAAAAACGGCTACGGTATTGAGGAAGACCTCGAGAGAACCGAGGAGTACGGCTGTGCGCAAGGTGCGGATGCCTCTAAGGTAAGTGAGCGGGCGTTCGAGCGCGGGCTCAAGCAGATTGGAACCCTTGGATCAGGCAACCATTACCTCGAGGTGCAGGTCGCAAGACAGGAAAACGTGTTTGACAAAAGGACCGCAGAAGCTTTCGGGATCACGATCCCCGATCAGGTGGTTGTGATGCTTCATACCGGAAGCCGCGGGTTCGGCCATCAGGTGGCTACCGACTACCTGCAGAAGTTTCTCAAGGTGATGGAAAAAGACCACGATATTCCGGTTCGCGACAGAGAGCTCGCCTGCGCCCCATTCAATTCTGAAGAAGGCAGGGACTACTTTGCCGCCATGAATTGCGCAATCAATATGGCGTTCGCCAACCGGCAGGTGATTCTTCACCGTGTTCGCGAGGTGTTCTCGGGTGTGTTCGGAAAGGATGCGATGGATTTGGGTATGCATCAGCTCTACGATGTCTCGCATAACACCGCAAAGCTCGAGCGCCATGTGGTTGACGGTGCACAACGGGAGCTCCTTGTGCACCGAAAGGGGGCAACGAGGGCGTTCGGTCCCGGAATGGAAGGAATACCGGTTAACTACCGGCAAACCGGACAACCCGTGATCATCGGCGGAAGTATGGAGACCGGATCCTTCCTGCTTACTGGTTTGGAGAGCGGACGGGACACATTCTATACCACCGCCCATGGCAGCGGCAGAGTCATGAGCCGCCGGCAGGCAAAAAAGAGCTTTAGGGGTGATCAGTTGAGCCGTGAGATGAGAGACCGGGGCATCTATGTTCGTGCCGCCTCCAATTCCGGCTTGGCGGAGGAGGCGGGTGGCGCGTACAAGGATATTGATGAGGTTGCATTAGCAACCGAGCTTGCCGGTATCAGCAGGAGAGTGGTCCGGCTGCTTCCCATCGGCAATGTGAAAGGATGAGACAGACCGCGCCCGGGGAACGCATTGGAGTGCTCGTGCCGTACAAATACTTAGAAGATATCGCCTTTGCCGATGAAGCGTTTGAGGCAACCGGGGATACACCCGCGGAGCTTTCCGGCGAACGGCTGAATCCGGCGCGACACGATCTCCGCGTGGATGTCAAGGCGGTTACGATGCACAGGTTCTCCGTGGAGGAACGCAATAGCCGGTGGCGGGCGGTTGTGGTGCTCGATGTGTAGACTTCAAGCCATCTCGTATTCTTCGATTGTTGACTGATCTTTGGGAATACCAAGGGCATGGAGACTGCCCTTTATCGCTTTGATCATTCCCGGCGGCCCGCAGACAAAGTAGCTGAGGTTGGAGCGATTGGCCGGCAGCCTTTCATTGAGGACATCGGTAGTGATAAAACCACGGACTCCGTCAAACCCCTCCGGTGGCTCCACAAGAGCGTAGGTGACATGGAATCTCAACTTATTCTCGAGCCTTTCGATCTCATCCGCAAAGGCGACATCATCCCAGGCATAGTTCCCGTAGAAGAGGTACACGGGACGTGGATCGCCGTTTTCAGCCAGGGTATGCAGGATGCTCATTACAGGTGCAACACCGATCCCCCCGGCAATGAGCGCAAAGCCTTCATCATCCCCGGCTTCATCCAGGAAGAATCTCCCGTACGGCCCATCGACATAGACCATATTGTCCGGTTCGAGCTTTGGTATGCGAGAGGTGAAGTCGCCCACAACCTGAATCGAGAAACGAAGGAGTGGATGCTGTGCCGCATTGGAAACGGAAAATGGATTGCGGTGGATTGCAAACGGTGAGGATTCTACGTTCAGCCAGGCCACCTGGGCGGCACGGAAGTCGAGCCCCTCATGTCCCTCGGGGCGGATATACATAGACCAGACATCCGCGGTTTCCTGCTCGAGCCTCTCCACCGCGTAGGGGCGCCTCATCACTCTCCATGGCCTCAAGAGTCGCACATAGAGGACTCCACCACCCCAGATCACCGCTTCCACGATCCAAGCGGCCTTTATCCCCGGCGCTGCGAGGTAGTAATCCACCTCAAAGAGGTGAATCAGTGCGAAGACCGCTATGACGAGCGAGAGTATGAAATGGGTTGAATGCCAGAATCGGTAACCGAGCTTCACCTGTTGCCTCAAGACGGAGGTAACGCCGATGAGGATGAGGGCCAACAGCCCGATAAGGCCGGCGAGCGCCTGCCGGGGAGCGGTAAAAGGATTCAGCAGGTAGAGAACATACGGGTTGTGAGCGAGGAGTATGACCGGGTGAAGCAGTACAAGGAAGACCGACAGTACCGAGAGTCGATGATGTATGACATACACCGTGTCCAGATCAAACACGTCCGCAAAGAAGGCGATGCGTGCGGTAGGGAGGAACTGGAGTCCCGCAAGGGCCAGCCCCGCAAAGCCCAGACCCACCGAGACTTCCCGCCAGATGCTTCTCTCTTCCGGTCCCGGGAATGCGAGCATCAATACCAGCGGAAGGATGATGAGAATCACATAAACAGTGATCCCGAGAAGTGCTTTCAGTTTCTTGTTTGCAGCGTTCGCCACCTGTAATGTCCCTTTCACTTTGCGCGGTTGAGGCCGGTGGGAGTACTCACAACCTCGGCCAGATCCTCAATTGCGTCGTAGAGTAACTGCAACACGTAGTCGGCGTTGTGTACATATCCCCCGGGATCTTTGGCCGCAAACTGATAATTGAAAGCGGTGCGTAACAGACGCGGAGTGAAGCTCTGGTAACGGTTTGGAAACGAAGCCTCCTCCAGGTCTATCGTTCCGTTGCCGTTTGAATCAACAAAGAAGTAGGGGAAGCGGTCAGCCCAGCCCGCCGGGCTCCCTATTACTTCCTCCGTATATGCGTTTATCGCGTCGTGAAGTATTTCCTTAAGTCCTTCAATTTCGTAATAGACTCCTTCGACTGAGTCATCACCGTCGTAGTTTACGCGCTCTTCGATTACATCGCGGTAATCAGCCCGGTCCGTCACCTCAGAGTGGCAGGCGGCGCAGAGGTCGTCGTCGTTACTGAAATCACTGCGGATGCGCAGACCGTGCGGGTCATGGCATTGAGTGCAGGTTCGTACGCCTTCGGCATGCTCAAATCGACCTGTGTATTGCATTCCCGGGTACTCATAGCCGCCGGCTGCCTCAGAGCCGAGCCAGGTCGCCGCGGCAAAAACGTAATGCGGATTGATGAATCCGGCTTCAGGGACAATCTCGTCGTCATCAAAGCCTTCCGATGCGCTCATGACGCTTCCTCCTGAGCGGGTCCCGCTGTGGCAGGTGGCGCAGAGGGCGTCGTTCCGGCCGACCGTAATTCGCGCCTCAGAGGGAAACTGCACCCTCTCGAGATCGTTTGCAACGTCGTTGTGACAGACCATGCACGAAACCACAGATTCGGTTTGGGCGGGTTCGTCCACCGCCATAGCCGTGCTTCCATCCTGCCCGACAAAATCGAGAAAGCCTCTTCCGCTGTGACATTTTGCACATCCTACAGGAACTTGTGGAGGGTCATCTTCATTCCAGTGAACAAAAGACTCGGAGGCCACGTTCGAGTGCAGAGAGCTCCACCATTTTTTGTCGATCGACTCGACGGTTTCCGGCTCCCGCAATCTTGCGTTAATTGCTACGATCCAACCCGTCAGCAGCGCAATTGCCACTACTACGGCTACTACGAAAACTGTTTTATTCATTCTGTTTTCCAAAGACGAGACCTGACACTCTGTCCATGGCAAGCATAGCAGCCGCCCGGTTAGGCACACATAGCCGATTCAGGTTATTTGTTGGACGAAACAGGGTTATGTTGACGGCCGTACCAAAACTCAGTTCATATCTTGTGGTACAATTGCTTAGAGATTGACCCGAAGGAGGCTGATAATGAGCAGTACAAACCCGGAATCGGCAAACATCGCCGCAAAGGAGCGCCTGGTGCTCGGGCTTCAGGGGCGGGGCGCCCATCTTTCCTTTGCCGATGCGGTAGCTGACATGCCCGCCGCACTTTTCAACAAAAAGCCGGACAACGTCCCGTATACGTTCTGGCATCAGATCGAGCACGTCAGAATTGCACAGTGGGACATTTTGAGATACATCGCTGAACCCGGACATGTTTCACCTTCCTGGCCGGAGGGATACTGGCCCAACCCGTCGTTGGAAACAGATGAAGCGGGGTGGCAGCGCACCATCGCGCGGTATCACACCGATCTACAGGAGCTTATCGATCTTATACAGCGTGACGATACCGACGTGTTGGCACCGGTAAGCCACAACGCCGGGCGGAGCATCTTGGGAAGCGTGTTGATTGTCATAGACCACACCGCATATCATCTCGGCGAGTTTGTGATGGGCAGGCAAATATCCGGCGCCTGGAGGTCGGCGTTGGCATGATTATCACGATTTGGGGAAGCAGGGGGTCGTTGCCGACACCCGAGCCCTATACGGCTCGCTACGGTGGTAACTCGACCTGTCTGGAGGTTCGGTTCAACGACGGCAATCGACTGGTGATCGACGCCGGCTCAGGTATCCGCAAGCTTGGAAACGCCCTCCTCAAAGATAAGGCGCGGCCAAAGGAGTTATATCTCTACCTGACCCACGCGCATTGGGACCATCTGATGGGTTTTCCGTTTTTCACACCCGCCTACATAAAGGGAATGAAGCTACACGTCCGGGGCGGCGTCATGGCGAAACGCTTTCTCGAGAAATTCCTCACTAAGCAGATGGAGGCGCCGTATTTCCCTGTCGATTTCAAGGCCATGCAGGCCAGGTTCGATTTCACAAAGGGAAAACCCGCGGGTTTTCAGGCCGGCGGTGCAAAGATCACGCCAATCCCTCTGAGCCATCCCAACGGAGGGTGGGGATGTAAAATCGAGGAGGCGGGGAAGAGCTTTGTCTTTCTCACCGACAATGAGCTTGGGCACCGTCATGAGAACGGGTTGACGCAGTCGGAATACGTACAGAGCTGTGCGCGGGCTGATCTGCTGATACACGATGCGCAGTACACCGAGGAGGAGTACCGGGCAAAAAAGACCTGGGGGCACTCCACCTATAACCAGGCGCTGATGCTCGCCCTCTCGGCAAAGGTAGGCAAACTCGGGTTCTTTCACCATGACCCTGAAAGAACGGATGATGAGATCGACAAACTTGTCGAGCGCGCAAGAAAAAAGGTAGATAACGAGAGTCGCCAACTCGAGTGCTTTGGCGTCGAAGAGGGGCAGGTAATCAAACTGTGACCGGTATCGCGATTATCGGCGCGGGGAGCGCTATGTTTTCATTTTCCGGAGTGCCATACGATCTGCGGCATATTGGTAAGCGGCGGAGGCGGCCAATGCTCACCGCGCTGACTGGTGAGCCCCTTGTTTGGTCCCGGAGTGTACTCTCTGTCCGCTACACCAATGAGCCGCCCGTCTTTCAGAAACGGCTCATCGCTGCCGTAGATCCGGCTCGTAAGTAACCTGGTCAATCGCTCGAGGGTGTCCTTATGAGCCGGGTTTTCCGACAGATCGGTCAGCTCGTCCGGGTCTGACTCGATATCAAAGAGCTGGAAGATGTTTCCTGTCGGATAATAGATAAGCTTGAAACGCCCGTCGTGAATCATCCGCGTTGCAAAGGCGTCCTCTCCAACTTCGCCGTAGAGCCACTCTCTCTTTGTATCGCCAACCATGGAGATGCCCTCCACGGTATCCGGAATCTCTATCCCGGCAAGATCGAGTAGCGTGGGCATCACATCCTGCCAGCCGACGAGCCTCTCATCCACCCGGTTATGCCCGACGCGATCGTGGCTTCCGGCGCCCGCACCGTTCCCTGCGCCGCTTCCGGCCCCAACGAGAATCATCGGTACGTTAGCGCTTTCTTCATAAAAGAGGCGTTTTGCCCACATGTGATGCTTTCCGAGCATGTCGCCATGATCGGAGGTAAAACAGATGATCGTGTTCTCGAGGAGCGCTTCCTCCCGTAGGGTGCCGATCAGAACCCGCAGCTGATGGTCTATGTGGGTGCAAAGAGCGTAGAAACTGCGCCGCGCCGCCCTCCGCTGATCAGCGTTGAGTTTTGCGTCCCGCAGGAAGTTCGCTTGAAAGCAGAACGGCGGATTCTTTTCCGGGTCTGACCACGTGCCGATATTCGGCTCGTCTATGGCGATATCCCGGTAGAGTTCCAAGTATTCACGCAAGGGCACCAGCGGCGGGTGGGGGTGGCTGTAGGAGAGGTACCAAAACGCCGGCCGGTTCGGGTCCCTTCGTTTCACAAACCGCGCCATCTGTCGGGTCGCCCAGTTAGTGACGTGAGTTTCCTCCGGCAAGTGCCACGATCTGGTGCTGTATTCGTTGTTGCTCATCCCGTGATGAAAACGCTTACCCGCAAAGCCCTGGTCGGCAAGATAGAGCTCGTAGTCATCCACCACTCCGTATTGCTGCCGTCCTTCCTCTTCGAGGATCACGTCGTCAAAACCGATTCGATCCCGCTGCGGGTACACGTGGAGCTTGCCCACCGCATACGCCTGGTAGCCCGCGTCCCGGAAGGTCTGGGCCATTGTTGGGAGCTCGGGCATCCGCATCGTCTCTTTGAAGACACGGTCTCCATGGGTGCGCGGGCTCACGCCGGTCATCAGGGTGCGGCGCGCCGGAATACAGACCGGACACTCGGAGTAGGCGTTTGTGAACCGAACGCCGCTGCGGCAAAGCTCGTCGAGCGTCGGCGTTTGTATCGTCGGATGCCGGGCCGCGCCGAGCAGCGATGCGGACCAATGGTCGGTGCAAATCAGAAGAATATTCGGCCTTTTGTCCATAGCGTTTTCCCCCGTGTCTACGGGCCTCCCGGCTTCACTCGTTCAGGCGGTTTCGTCCGCGCTCTTGCAAGGCGCCGACATCGAGACGAATGGTATCAGGCTTGGTCAGGCGCAGTCAACTGAAAGCCAAGTTGGGCAGCAACTCCAAATGTGGCGCATGAAGAACGCTTGAAAGTGCGGAAATCATGTACCTCACTTAGAGCGGACAAGAGTCCGATGCGTTCGGTACATGATTTCCTCCCATGGCAACATATTACGCCACTTTTGCTATTGCTTTTCGGATTTTGGGGGTTACATGCTACCGGATTCTCGTTTCCATTTCTATTGTCATGCGCCGCATTTGAAATTGCTTTGAGCTGGGGTCTTGCTGTATCCTATGGCGTTGCCGAGGATGAGAGGCGCGCCGCGAGCCCGGAGTAGCGCTCGCGTGTCCTGGTGTTTCTGAGCGCCATGGCCAACGCCTTCCTCGTCCCGATCAGCACCACCAGACGTTTTCCGCGCGTTACCGCGGTGTATAGCAGGTTTCGCTGAAGAAGCATGTAATGGCCGGTGAGCACCGGGAGTACTACCGCAGGAAACTCGCAGCCCTGTGACTTGTGCACAGAGACGGCATAGGCGAGGGTGATCTGATCGAGCTCCGACGCCTCGTAGGTCACCGCCGCCGTATCGAACCGTACCGTCAAGGAACGTCTCTCACGATCAACGGAAATGACGCGCCCAATGTCGCCGTTGAAGACATCTTTGTCGTAGTTGTTCCGGGTTTGCATCATCTTGTCCCCAACCCGGTAGCGCTCGGCCCCGTAGGAGATCTCATCACCGGCTTGGTTGAGCACCGACTGGAGAAGGGCGTTCAGGTTTTCCACTCCCGCCGTTCCTCGATGCATCGGAGAGAGCACCTGGATATCTTCTACCGGGTTGAGCCCGAACCGCGCGGGAATTTGTTTCGAGCAGAGTCTCACGATCAGCTTGGCCACCGCCTCAGGGTCCTCCCGTCTGATGAGGTAAAAGTCACCTTCCCGCGAGCTTTGCGGCATGACGCCCACGTTTATGCGGTGGGCGTTGACGACAATTTCGCTTGCCTCCGCTTGACGAAAGATCTCCTTAAGCTCAACGACCGGAACCAGGCCGGAGCTGATTACGTCGGCGAGGACGCGACCGGCGCCGACAGACGGCAGTTGATCCTTGTCCCCCACCAGCACAAGGGAACTTCCGGGCGGTATCGCTTTTAGCAGATGATACATAAGGACTGCATCAATCATCGATGCTTCATCAAGGATCAGCCAGTCGCAGGCGAGAGGGTGCTCATCGTTTCTCTGGAATGTATGCTCCCGGGGCGAGTATTCCAGGAGCCGGTGTATCGTGCGTGCCTCTTGCCCGGATGCCTCTGAAAGGCGCTTTGCCGCCCGTCCGGTCGGCGCGGCGAGCAATACACCGGCGCCCGCTCGCCTCAAAACCGACACCAGTGACCGGAGTATTGTTGTCTTCCCGGTTCCCGGTCCGCCGGTGATGACCGTGATTTTGCCGGTGAGGGCCGTGCGAATCGCTTCGGCCTGTTTCTCTGCGAGGGTTATCTCCATCCGCGCCTGGACCCACTCGACCGCACGCTCATCGTCTATGCTCCGAAAGGTACGCGGCATGGCCCACAGTTTGAATACCATACGCGCGATGCCGCATTCAGCCCGGTGAAATGCGGGGAGATATACGGCCTGGTCACCGCCGGTCTCCGAAACTACCTGCCCTGTTTCCGATAAGCGTTCAAGGGCGAGGGCGATGATTTCCCTTTCAATTTCGAGGAGTTTCTGCGCGCGTTGGATCAGCTCGAGGCGCGGGCAATAGAGGTGGCCTTCGGATGCGCACTCGTTCAGCACGTGCATCAGGCCCGCCTCGGCCCGGGAAGGGGAGTCCGGCCCGATCCCGAGCGATCTCGCTATTGCATCGGCGGTCTTAAAACCGACACCGGCTATCTCCACTGCAAGCAGATAGGGGTTGTCCTGCACCACGGACATCGCGTGGTTTCCGTACCGTTTGTAAATCCGCGCGGCCAGCGCGGTCCCCGCGCCGTGTGACTGGAGGAACACCATGACTTTTCTGATCTCCCGCTGTTCCCGCCAGGCGGCGGTAAGAGCCTCGACACGTTTGCGGCCAATGCCTTCGACCTCTTTGAGACGTCCGGGTGTCTCGTCCAGAACTTCGAGGGTTTTTTCGCCAAACGCAGAAACGATGCGTTGCGCCAGTCCGCTCCCAATTCCGGCTACCAGACCGGATGAGAGGTACCGCTCGATCCCTTCAATGGAGGCGGGCGCGTGGGATTCATACTGCAGGACCGTAAACTGGCGCCCAAACCGGGGGTGCTCGTTCCACCTACCGGTGAGCGTGAGTCTCTCTCCGGGAACCACCGATGCCATACGGCCCACCGCGGTAACGGTACGGTTTCCGTCGGTCAGCCGCAAGACGGTGTAGGCGTCGTTCTCGCTTGTAAAAAGGATCTCTGAGACCGTACCGTGGAGGCTTTCGGTGTGCTCAGCCCGTCCGTCCGGCCGTCGGCTTTCACCGCTCACGGCGCTATTGCGTCCCCAGGCTGAAGCGGGCGCGGAAGATCGCACGCTCATACACACCGCCTTCCCCGTGCTCGAGCCTTCCGCCGGTCAAGGAAAGACCGTGGTCGGTCGTGACGATGAGGTCCCGCCGGGTCTCACGGCAGAAGCCAAGCACCCGGGGCAGCTTTGAGCTGAGCATGCGGCGGAGAGACTCGGCAATCTCTCTCAGCCGGTATGTTCCGTTGTGAGCGGCTCTGTCGAACATTCCGATGCGGATCACCGCGGCGCCCTCAGCGGGAAGGGTGTTTAACCA
>CAZHXC010000046.1:0-4806 GCA_964536145.1 uncultured Spirochaetales bacterium
GCCTGGGAGCCGGAGGCTGTGTTGCGCTTCGAGCGTTTGTCCCGTGGGGAGTGCGCCTTCATCCTACCCGCCGGATCGGACGCGCTTCCGCTGCGCACCGCACTGTGGTCTGCGGTTATGAAACCCGGCGTGCCGGGAAGATCCGTCCTTCTCCCGTACCTGTTCAACTACCTCTACAGCCTTGGACGCCGGCCCGATGTGAAACACTTCTCATGGCGGGCGGAGCTCGATGTGGATTTGGAGACGGCCGTGTTCTATTACATCCGCTACTTTGCCATTTTTGGTTGCAGCGGCGCCGGGGTAGAAGAGCAGATCCGCAATATTCTTGCCTCCTTCACCTCCGGAGGGCGAATCCGCACGGCCGGTGAATCGGAAGCCGTGCTGCTCCGCTGGAAACCGGCGCCGCGCCCGGTGCGCGCATAAAAACGCCAAGGTTCGGAGCACAAGGCCGGGCGGGTTGATGTTCAAGCCCACTCCGGTTACACTGGTGTTACGAATAGAAAAATCGTAGCACTCGAACAATCAGGAGGTACGCAATGAGCAAGATAACCGCCGGGTTGAGGGCAATCACGATATGCATGTTTCTCTGTGCGGGAACGGTGGCGTTCGCCGGAGGTCAGACCGAAACATCCGGAACATCTGCGGCTGAATCGATACTGAAGATCGGCACGCCAAACGAAGTGAAAATCGCGAATATCTTCAGCGACTACTATCTTGGGATCTTTGCCCACATATCGAACCCGCCACTCATGAAGATGTCCGGAGACGGCGTGCTTGTCGGTCAAACCGCCGAGAGCTATTCCACATCGGAGGACAACACGAGGTGGACCTTCACCATCAGGGACGATCTCTACTGGAGCGACGGCCGGAAGGTGACCCCTGAGGACATCAGGTTCTCCATCGAGTTTACCGGTGAAAACAATCCAAACGCGGGCTGGATTGGCGATACACTCGCCGATTCCGATACCAACGGGAACGATGTGGTGCTGACGTTCAACAAGCCCTACACCAACCTCGACCTCGAGTTTGCCACATACAATATCCTGCCCAAACATCTCTGGGAAGACGTGAATGACCCGATGGGGACGACCGATCCTGCGTTATTTGTCGGCTGCGGTCCCTTTGTTATTGACCGTGTCGATCTCGATGCCGGAATTATCGAGTTTACCCGGAACCCACACTGGCAGGGTGAAGAACCGGAGCTCGACGGATACGAAATCCACCTGTACAAGACTACCCAGGTGCTTTCGCTGGCCCTCGAAAAAGGTGAAATCGACACGTTCTACAAGTATGCGTCGTCATATCCATATGCGGGCATAGACCAATTGCGAAAAACGGGGAAGTTCGCTTTTGTGCAAAAACCCAATCTGGGGCTTGTTTTCCTCGGCTTCAATCTGCAACGATCACCCGGGAATGACCGTTCATTTCGGGAAGCGGTCAGCTACGCCATCGACTATGAGGAGATACTCGAGCTCGACGGCATGGGTTTTGGGAGTACGCCAAACCGCGGTTTTGTGGCGCCGAGCATGGGTGGATTTGTTGAAACCGAGCCGCTGAGCTACGACCCGGACAGAGCGGCGGCGCTCCTCGAAGCCGCGGACTACATCGATTCCGATGGAGACGGGCTTATCGAAGATACCGATGGAGCGGATTTGACACTGGAAGTGGTTGTCCGGTCCGATTGGTCACGCGTAGGCGAGCTGTTGGTCGATTATCTTGCCGATATCGGGATAGCATCGGACTTACGTTCCCTCGAGCTCTCGAGCTGGGTGGCGGCGAAAGACGAATACCAATACGATCTCACCGTAACACGGACAACCCCCTGGGGCATGCTGATGCACGCCGGATGGGGAACAGGATACTTCGATGCACGCAGGACCGGGCGCGGTGTGCTCCACATACTCGATGATCCCGATTTTCTTACCCTCGCCGATGAGATTCTGGCGACGGCTGACCCGGAGGTACGGGACGATCAGGCAAAACGGATCCAGCGCTACTACGCGGAAGAACTTCCGGCAATCGCGCTGTATTGGAACACCATCGTCACACCGTTTGCCAAAGAGTACAGCGGTTGGATGCCTGACCCGCTCTACGGCATTTACAATATCGACACGCTGGTGTCGGTGGAGCGGCAGCCATAGCGGTAGCGCTTATGCGCTGCCGGCGGCGGCGAAGAAAACGGTCTAAAAAGGACGGGCATTGAACCTCAGGAAAGTCACGCGTTACGTTTTTGCGCTCATCCTCATCATCTGCCTCAACTTCTTCATCCCACGCGCGATGCCCGGGAACCCGATAAGCAACATCCTCGGTGAGGATGTGCAGTTGAGCGCCGCACAGATAGCCGAGCTCGAGCGTGAGTTGGGGCTCGACCTCCCGCTCCACCGGCAGTTTATCCGTTATCTCGCGCGTCTCGGGCGGATGGATCTTGGCTATTCGTACCATTATCAAAGGGAGGTGGGTGAGATTATCGGGTCGAGGTTGCGGTGGACCCTGCTGTTGGCGCTTCCTTCGATTGTGGTAGGCGCTGTTGTGGGGGCTTTTGCAGGCGCAGTAGCGGGATTCAGACCGGCAAAGCCCGGTAACCGGGTAATGACCGCCACCGCGCTCGCCCTACACTCCGCCCCGCCGTTTTTTCTTGCAATCATCCTGCTCTACCTCTTCTCCTACAAACTCGGCTGGTTCCCGCTGAAGGGCTACTACACCACCGGTGGTCTTGCCGACGTATTGAACCATCTGGTGCTCCCGGTGGTTGTGCTTTCGCTCTTTGCCGCCTCGCGAAACCTGATGATCATGCGGGGAAGCGTATTACAGGAGAGAAAACGCCACTATGTTACCTTTGCCCGTGCGAAAGGCGCCTCCGGGCGCCGCGTCCTCTTCCGCCATATCTTCCTAAACGCATCGTTGCCGCTGGTCACGATGATCGCCCTCGACTTTGGCTTCATCCTGAGCGGCGCGCTCTTTGTGGAGATCGTCTTTTCAATGAACGGGATGGGTACGCTCATCTTTGATTCGGTAAGCACACGGGATTATCCGGTACTGCAGGGCGCCTTTTTTGTCATCGCCCTGATGGTGCTCGCCGCAAATCTGCTGGCGGATCTCCTTTATGGATTTCTCGACCCGCAGGTGCGGAGGGCTCGATGAATCGCGCAGGTATCATTCTGCTCGCCCTCATCGTTCTCACCGGGATCCTTTCCCCGGTGATTGCGCCGCATGATCCCTGGGAACGGTTTGGGGCGTTTCTCGAACCGGGCGGCGAGCATCTGCTTGGTACGAACGATATGGGAAACGACATCCTGAGCGAGCTTCTCTATGCATCGCGGGTCTCGCTTGCGGTCGGTTTCGGCACCGCGGCGATTGCTACCGTTCTCGGCGTTGGAGTCGGGCTCGTATCAGGGTACTTCCGCGGGGCCGTGGACGATATCCTCATGGGTATTACCGATGTATTTCTGATGATTCCGCGGATTCCCCTCATTATCATCCTGATCGCCTTTCTGAAGCCCGGTTACGGGCTCATGGTTGTGGTGTTGGGCTTTCTCTGGTGGACCCAAACCGCGCGGGTGGTGCGTTCAAAGGTGCTGCAGGTGCGGGAACAGGTATTTATCACCTCGCAGAAGACGCTGGGATTCGGACACGGGCGGATCATCATATCCGATGTGCTCCCAAACATTGTCCAAATCATTGTGCCAAAGTTCATGCTCACCGTAGCCTCCGCGATGATTGCCGAGTCATCGCTCTCGTTTCTGGGTTTGGGCGATGCCTCGGCAAAGAGCTGGGGCATGATGATCAAATACGCCTTTGAACGGGGTGGGTTCATCCAGGGCCTCTGGTGGTGGTATGTAGCACCCGGCGCGGCGATTACGGTGACGGTGCTCTCGCTGGTGCTCGTCGGGTTTTCCAGCGCTGAAGAGGGACCTGAAATAAGTACGATTCCCGGGTGAGGAGATAGTGAGGGGATAAGATGTCGTGTTTTCATATTCGCAGGCTGACCGTTGATTTCTCAACCGCAGAAGGCCCCCTCCGCGCGGTGGACCGGGTTGACCTCGATCATCACCAGGGAGAAACGGTGGCGCTTGTAGGCGAGACGGGGTGCGGGAAATCGGTCATAGCCCTGGCGATTCTGGGATTGCTGCCGGACAACGCTGCGGTGAGCGGCGAAGTGGTGTTTCACGATAGAGACCTCTTGACGTTGAGTGAGAAGGAGCTCCGGAAAATACGGGGAGAACAGATCGGGATAGTGCTCCAAAACCCGACCCTCGCCTTGAATCCGATTATGCGGATAGGCGGGCAAATAGGCGAGCCACTGGTGATCCATCGGGGTGCGCGAATGAAACAGACACGTGGGCCGGTCCGCTCGTGGCTCGGCAGGCTCGGGTTCTCACGGATAGAACAGCGGCTGGACTCCTATCCCTTTGAGCTCTCCGGCGGGATGAACCAACGGGTGGTGGCCGCGGCTTCACTCATACTCGGGCCCGATCTCTTGGTGGCGGATGAACCGACAACCGGGCTCGATCCTGAATCGAGGGAGCTGGTTACAGAAGAGCTCCGGGCGGTAAAACAGCGGTCGGGGGCATCGCTTCTTCTCATTACCCACGACCTCGATCTTGCCGGGTCAATAGGAGACAGGATTGCGGTGATGTACGCGGGGCAGATTGTAGAGGAAGCTGATGTTGACGGGTTTTTCACCGCACCCGGCCACCCCTACTCCCAGGCGCTCTTGGCCGGCCGTCCGCAAAACGGCTTTCAGCCGATACCCGGTCCGCCTGTGGATATGACAAGTCTTCCCCCGGGCTGCAGGTTTGCACCCCG
>CAZHXC010000046.1:4816-8227 GCA_964536145.1 uncultured Spirochaetales bacterium
TGATTGGAGGTGTACCGACCGGGAGCCCCCTGTGAAAATTCACGGCCGGCCCCTTTCTGAACGTGAAAGGAAGGTTCGATGCGTGAAGTATTTGCCGACACCCGGAGGGCGGGATGTCTGAACTTCTTTTGCAGGCGTGCGGCCTTGGGAAGAGTTTCCCCGCAAAGCGCCGCAGCAGCGCACCGCTTCATGTTTTTGCAGATATCTCCTTTGAGCTCGCGCCGGGGAGAACCATCGGCATCACCGGTCCCTCGGGCTCAGGAAAGACAACCCTCGGAAGAATAGTGGCCGGTATAGACGCCGTGTGCAGATGCTCTTTCAGGACCCGGAGGGGGCGCTCAATCCGGCCAAATCGATAGATACCGCTCTGCGGGAGGTGGCGAGGCTCATCGGTTTTGATCGGGATGAAAGAGAAGACGCGGTGTCAAAGTCACTCGCGGCGGTGCATCTCTCGCCTGAAATACTCTCGAGGACCCCCGGCAAGCTCTCAGGCGGTCAGAATCAGCGGGTTGCCCTTGCGAGAGTGCTCATGCTTTCACCCGAGGTGATCGTCCTCGATGAGCCGACATCGGCGCTCGATGTATCGGTACAGGCGGGTATCCTCAGGCTGCTGAAAGAGCTGCAGGATGATCGGGCCTTGAGTTACCTCTTTATCTCCCACGATGCCGCGGTGGTGGATTTTATGTGCGATGAGGTGATCTCACTCGACGGGGTGGATCGGCCGTCGTAGGCCGCCTCAGGCAGCCTGCGGTTACTGTTGCCGTTAACACCCGGCGGCGGCGGCTATCTCTCGCCGTCGCGCGGCACCTCGATGTCGCGGCCAACCATCTCGTACACCTCCCGCAGCGGAAGCCCGCTCTCCGAGGCGATGCGCCGGCACTCCTCGTATTCACACATCCTGCGGATGAGCTTGCCGTGACGGAGCATCTCCTTTGTCTGTACCTTGCCAAACCGCGTTTCCACCATGGAGGCCCGTCGTTCGAGACAGAACCGGGAAACCGCCCGCCGGCGGATACCGAGGGTGGTGGTTTCTGCAAAGAGTATCTCTCCGAGCTTTCCGGCAAGCTCGGGCCCGCAGAGCACCGTGAGCAGTGCTCCGGGTCTTCCCTTTTTCATCAGGACGTTTGTGAGATAGACATCGAGAGCTCCGTTGTCCAACAGTTTGGGAAAGAGATATGAGTAGATCTCCGGATTCATGTCATCGATATTGGTCTCGAGAAGCAGGAGGTCCTCGGCTTCATGAGAGCCGGGGTGAGCGCCGGCGTCGGCGATCTCAGCTTTGGCGTCCTCAGCGGCAACCTCGGCACCTGCAAAAACCCGCAAAATGTTGGGCCGCTCAAACTGCTTTTTCCCGGCGCCGTAGCCGGTGGCCTCGAGCTCTATTGGGGGCATCGGACCAAACCTGTCTCCCATCGTCTGAATGATCGCGGCGCCGGTTGGTGTCACGATCTCACCCTCGATGTCAGACTGATACACCGGTGCGCCTTTCAAGAGCTCGGCTGTTGCGGGGGCCGGTACCGGAAGAAGACCGTGCGCGCATTTCACAAACCCGGTACCTACGGGAATCGGGGAACAGACAATCTCATCGGCATCGATCATTTGAAGGCAGATCGACGCCGATACGATATCGACAATCGAATCGATGGCGCCAACCTCGTGAAAATGCACTTCCTCTATCGAGGAGCCGTGCACCTTTGCCTCGGCGGCGGCGAGCCGGGTAAAAATCTTCATCGAGGTGTCCTGGACACGCTCCGGCAGGTCGCTCCCACGGATAATCGCCTCAATATCGGAAAGATGCCTGTGGGCATGCTCCTCCTTTGTCTGAATGACGTCAAAATCGCAGGCGTCTATCCCGGATGAATCACGCCTCCCAATCTCCACGCGGTACCCCTCGAGATTGAGCGAGCCGAGCCGGCGCTTGAACTCATTCTGATCGAGCCCCAAATCGAGCAACGCGGCAACCGTCATGTCTCCGCTGATTCCGGACTGACAATTGAAATACAGTATCTTGCGCGGACTATTCATGTTTTCTCTCCGTAAGCTGATTGATCGTTGAGGCGCAGTACGCCGCCCCGTAGCCGTTATCTATATTCACCACCGAAATACCGCTTGCGCAGCTGTTGAGCATGGTAAGCAGTGCCGATAGGCCGCCAAAGTTTGCACCATAGCCGACACTCGTGGGCACCGCGATGACCGGTACTTCAGACATGCCTGCAACTACACTCGGGAGCGCACCCTCCATTCCGGCAACCACAATGAGCACCCGTGCCGCCGCGAGTTTTTCGCGATGCGCGAGAAGCCGGTGGAGGCCCGCCACACCCACATCGTAAACCCTATCGACATGGTTTCCCATCGCCTCGGCGGTCACATACGCCTCCTCCGCCACGGGAAGGTCCGCCGTACCGGCGGCAACCACGAGAATGGTGCCGTCCGTCCTGGTCGTCTCGATGCGGTTGATCACCACTATTCGAGCAAGATCGTGATATATGGCGTTGGGCACCCGTTTTGCAATCGCGTTGAACACCTCGACTGACGCGCGGGTTGCCAGGATATTGACATCCTCATCGAGCATCCGCTCTACGATGCCGACAACCTGCTCGACGGTTTTCCCCTGACAGAAGATAGATTCGGGATGACCCCGTCTGATAGAACGGTGATGGTCGATTTTTGCGTACCCCAAATCTTCAAAGGGGAGATTTTTCAACCGGTCGAATGCGCTGTCGGTATCGATGGCGCCGTTTCGTATCTGCTCGATAAAGGCGCGAAGGGTCACTTCATTCACAACATTACCTCAAGGTTGTATTGTTTTGATTCATGTTGCCGCGGCGGTATCCTGCGAGGTCGAGTGAAACAAAGGTGAAGCCGAGCTCCCGCAGTTTCGCCGCCGTCTCGTCCATAAAATCGGTGTCAAAAAATGCCTCCCGCTCTTCAGGCGCAACCTCTATTCTCGCCAGCTGACCGTGCGTTCGCACACGGCAGTGCCGGATGCCGCGATTTTTTAAGAACTCTTCGGCAGCTTCTATGTTCCTCAATACCGACGGCTCGATATGCTCCCCGGTAGGTATCCGGGTGGCGAGACACGCCGCCGCGGGTTTGTCCCAGTTGGGAAGGCCGAGCTCTTTCGCGTGTTTCCGGATATCGGCCTTCTTGAACCCGGCCTCGATGAGGGGACTGCGGACACCAAGCTCTTTGACCGCTTTCATTCCGGGTCGATAATCGCCAAGATCATCCATGTTAGACCCTTCCACGATAACCGTGCCCTCAGGAACCGCCTCTCGAATGAGCGACAGCACTCTCATCTTGCAGAGATAACAGCGATGAGCGGTATTCGCGAGGACTTCCGCCGCCATGGTATCGATTTCCTTCACCACCGTTTCGATTCCAATTTCTCTTGCAAGCCCAAGAGCCTCC
>CAZHXC010000046.1:8237-11164 GCA_964536145.1 uncultured Spirochaetales bacterium
CTCCTTTTGCGTAAAAAACGGCGAATTGACAATGACGGCCCGGGAGGTGAGCCCGGGAATATTCGCAGCGCGGTGTGCGAGCAGGGTGCTGTCGACACCGCCCGAGAAGGCCACCGCCACCGATTGCATCGATTTGAGTATGCTGTCGAGACGTTGGAGGGATGTTTCAGAGTCCATAGGTCATATACCTTTGCCGGTGGTTGAAGGAAGCATCCGCCCATGCTTGACGCCGTTTGTGCTGATGAGCCTGTTTGCCATCCGCTTCATTTCCGCCACCGAACCGCGCATGACGATGATCTCCTGACAATGGTGTTCATCAAGATGGGTGTGGAGCGATGCGACAATGAGATCAACCGATTCGTGCTGGATATCGGTGAGCTTTTTCATCAGATCGTGCTTATGATGATCATACACCAGCACAACGGTGCCGGTGGTCACCGAATCATCGGATTCCCATTCCTGTCTCACGAGGGCATCACGGATGAGATCTCGTATAGCTTCCGAGCGGTTTTCATACCCCTCGTTTACAAGGAGCCTGTCAAAACGGCCGAGAAGCTCGTCTTCAACGGCGATACTGAAACGCTTCAACATAGTCTACAGCAGTCCGCCCGCGTGCAATCTCGCCGGGCGTGCGGAGCATTTCCATTCATTAGCAGGAGTATATATAAGAAAAGTGAAAATGCAAAACCCCGTTTTCACGGGTGCGCTTCATCTTCGTGCCGCTCCCGGCTATAGTAGCGTATGGGACAAGAAATGGTTCACCGGCAGCGCTTAACCGGTGGCGGTAAAGAACTTCCCGGGCTTTCCGGCGGGCAGTGGCGAAAACTCACCCGGAAAGAGCGACGTGTCCTCAAGAAAAACGGGAATACCGCGGATGACTGGAACAATTTGTATGTGAAGGACGGGTTCCGCGCGGCGGCGGTGCGTGGTTGTTCATTTACCGGGGTAAACCTGATTGGCGCACACACGGAAGCGGAGCTATCGTACCGGAACCTCAGGCTTCCGGTGGGTATATCGAACAGCGTTATCATCTCGAGTGTCATCGGCGACAATTCGGCCGTTCACCATCTCCGGTATCTCGCCGATTATGCGGTTGGTGACCATGTATTGCTCTTTAACATCGACGAGATGACCGGACGGACGGAGGGACCCGCGGTGGCAGGCTCGGGTGAGAGCGACCCCGCCGGCGATGCCGCGGGCAACACCAACCCCCGTGTGCCTTTGATCGCGGTGGGAAACGAAAACGGAGGACGGAGCGTTCCCCTGTTTGCCGGGATGACCGCGGCCGATGCGTTTATCTGCTCGAGAAACAGGGACCGGGCAAGGTTTCAGGGGAGCGTGGCAAAGATGGCCGAGGCGGCGCAGGAGCTATGGGCCCGTCGCGCGGTGCCGCCCGGGGCCGATCCCGATCAGACCGGCACATCAGCGGCCGGCGGACCGAGCGCAAACTCAAGCTTATCAGCCGGCGGCCGCGCGCGTATCGGGAACGGTACCGTCATCAAGAGCTGCCGGTCAATTCAAAACATCGAGGTATCGGAACACGCGCGAATAACCGGCGCTAACCTGCTGAAAAACCTGACCGTCGACAGTACCGCACAAACACCCACGCATATCGGCGAAGGGGTCGAATTGATAGACGGTCACATCGGTATCGGTTGTACCGTTTGCTATGGGGTAAAGGCGATCAGGTTTTGCCTCTCGACAAACGTCACCCTGAACAACGGTGCGAGGTGCATCGACACCGTTTTAGGCGACAACATTACCGTATCGTGCTGTGAGGTTGTCAGCGCCCTGGTCTTCCCGTTTCACGAGCAGCACCACAACAACTCGTTCCTGATTGCCGCGACAATACAGGGCCAGTGCGATATAGCCGCCGGGGCAACCGTCGGTTCAAACCACAATTCCCGGGCGGCGGATGGAGAAATATTCGCCCGCCGCGGTTTCTGGCCGGGGCTCTGCGTCAACCTGAAGCACCCGAGCAGGTTTGCCTCCTTCTGCCTGGTGGCAAAGGGGACCTACCCGGCTGAGCTCAACATCCCCCTTCCCTTTACCCTTGTTTCAAACAACGTAAAAGAAGACACACTACAGCTCTACCCGGGCTACTGGTTCAAGCACAATATGTACGGTCTTGGCCGGAACAGCTGGAAACTCAAAAACAGAGACGCCAGACTCTATCAGTGGCAGAGCTATGAATACGACTATCTTGCGCCGGATACCGTAGAGGAATTATTCGCGGGATTGGAGATATTGGAGATTTGGCGCGCACAAGACGCAGACCATTCGTCCGGCCACCCGTCGGGCGGTGTTTCCCGGGACACTCAACATGGAACACTGATAGATTCAGAAGGTGTTGAAGCGTCACCCCGTGACGTTGTGGTTTTACATATCGAGGAAGCCCAAAATGCATATCGGGATATGATCCGTTACTACGCCATCCGTACCCTTCTCTATTACATGCACGGTCACGGATACACTTCGATAGAAGCGTTGAGTGATGATCTCGGTTCGGTCTCCAGGGGAAGTTGGGTAAATCTGGGCGGACAGTTGATCAGGAATGGCGATTATCAGGCGCTGCTCACCGGTGTAGAGGATGGCTCGATAACATCGTGGGATGAAGTACATGAGATCTACAGGCGCTTTGCAGAAAGTTACCCGCTACAGAAGGCAAAGCATGCCCTTGCGTCGTTACTCTCGATACATCGGATTGACCCGGAGTCAGATCTTACTCCCCGCTGGAACGAGTGGGTCGACTTTGGTGTAACGCTCCAAAGACGGATCCTCGAAGGAACGATTGAAAGCAGGAGTAAGGATTATCAGCGGTGGTTTAGAAAAATGATGTATGATTCCGATGCGGAAATGGCCGCGGTGCTTGGCGACCCTGATGATAACGCCTTTATCAGCTACCTCAAGGAGGAAACGGCGCAACT
>CAZHXC010000047.1:0-6462 GCA_964536145.1 uncultured Spirochaetales bacterium
ACCGATCGCTCGCGGCGGCGTTTCAGGCGGTGCCGGACAAGACGGCGGCGGCCAACCGGCGTTTGCCCAGGAAAGCGAGCTTCTGGCGCTTTTCGAGAGCGGTGCACTCCAAACACGCGGTGCAGATTCGCGGTCGTCTCACATCGTGGACGGCATATTCGCCTTTGTACTATCCGACGGCGAGCGCATGCTCGCCGCGAGAGACCTCCTCGGTATCAAGACGCTCTTTTATGGGAGAAAGGACGGTGCGCTCCTCTTTGCCTCCGAGCTCAAGGCGCTCGCGCCCGTTACTAAAGATGTGCACGAGTTTCCTCCCGGCTATCTGATGGATGAGTCCGGCAGGCTGGTGAGATTTGCCGAGCTTCCCGGCGCTCCGCCGGATCGGCTCGAAGGAGATCCGGAATCGTTGGCGAATCGCCTGAGAGAGATCATCAAAGGAAGGTTCTCAGACCTCGTCGATTTTTCGGTCCCAACCGCAAGCCTCCTGAGCGGTGGGCTCGATAGCAGCGTCATCGCATACCTGGCGGCCAAAGCCCATCGAGAGAAAACCGGAGGGGACGGGCACTTGAAGACCTTCTCAATCGGGATTGGTGAAAGCGAGGACATCCGCGCCGCCCGTCTCGTATCGAAATATCTGGACACCGATCATACGGAACTTCTGATCGATCTCGACCAGATGCTTCAGGTGCTTCCGGATGTTATCTATAACCTCGAATCCTTTGACCCGTCACTCGTGAGGAGCTCGGTTTCCAACTACCTTGTTTCACGTTTGGCCGCCGGGAACGGGGTGGAGATTCTCCTTTCGGGAGAGGGTGGTGACGAGCTGTTCTGCGGGTACAGCTATCTGAAACAGATTCCGCAAGACGAGCTCTTTGAACAGCAGATTGCGTGCTTCCGGATTCTCCACAACAACGCATCGCTCCGTCTCGACAGGATGAATCTCTGTCACTCAGTCCGGGTTATTGCGCCGCTTATTTCGGCGGAGCTCCTTGATTTTGCGCTGCGTATTCCGGACCATTACAAGCTCAAGCCTGAAGGCGATGCGGCGAACGCCACCTCCGGCCCGGCGACGCCCAAAGCCGGCGCTGCCGCCACGAGTGAGTCGGCCGCAGCCGCGCCAAACGGCGCCCTTATCGAAAAGTGGATCTTCAGGAAAGCTTTCGAACCGCATCTCCCAACTGAAATCGCGTGGCGGCTCAAGCAGGAGTTCTCGCAAGGCTCAGGGTCCGCCTCGGTGCTGCGTGCCTACTTTGAACAGGAGGTGAGCGACCGGGAGTTCGAAAAATGCCGGAGGGAGTTTCCCGTTGTCCGGAGCAAAGAGGAGTGCCATTACTTCCGGTTGTTTGCCGAGCGGTTCGGGACCGGTCCGGCGGTCGAAACCGTAGGGCAGTGGGTCAGCGTCTAAGGGGCGTTCCCCGGCGGCGCTGAACAGTGGCGGGCGTATAGCTTGACAGGGAGCCATCCGTCAGCGATCCTCGCCGTATTATGCAATCACCTCGAACAATAAGAAAAGTAATAAAGAGCCGGCCGACTATCGAGGGTGCCGGTGTAGTGCTGAAACGGTCCTTCGGGAACGAGCACGCACCGCAACTCGATCCGTTTCTATTGCTCGACGATTTTGGATCAGGAAACAGAGAAGAGTATATAAAAGGCTTTCCCTGGCACCCTCACCGGGGTATTGAGACGATTACCTATGTGTTGCGCGGACGGGTGAAGCACGGAGACAGCATGGGTAACTCGGGCGTAATCGCGTCAGGAGATATACAGTGGATGACGGCCGGCAGCGGCATCATTCATCAGGAGATGCCTGAAGGTGATACTCAGGGCGTCCTGCGGGGTCTGCAACTTTGGGCCAACCTGCCTTCCACGCACAAAATGATGGATCCGCGATACCGGGGTTTCGAATCGCACGAAATTCCTGAAGTGACCCTGAAAAGCGGAGTTTCCATCAAAGTAGTAGCGGGAGAGGTGGAAGGAATTAAAGGGCCGGTTGAGAAAATCGTCATTGATCCCGTTTATCTCGATGTGACGGTTCCGCCGGGTACAGGGTTTCAACGGAGGATGACCGCCGGTCATACGGTGTTTGCCTATATCCTCGAAGGAAGCGGCTATTTTGAGCGGGAACGGGATCCTCTTCATTATGAGAAAGAGGGTGCGCCGTACTTTGATTTTCGCGAGGACTCTGAAATCCGAACCGAAAACCTCGTGCTCTACGAAGACGGTGATACCGTTGAAATAGAGGCCGGCGCTCGCGGGGTCCGCTTTTTGTTGCTCTCAGGAAAACCGTTAGGCGAACCGGTGGCCTGGTATGGACCGATCGTGATGAATACACGGGAGGAACTGGAAACTGCCCTGGAGGAGTACAGAAACGGTACATTTGTAAAGTAGCGCCTGCCCGCCGACTCCAGGCGCCGTCAAAGTCCGGCCCCGGGGCTGCTGCCGCCTAACCGCGGCATCGAGGTGCCCGGTGGCTGATCTCGCCGCCGTTAGCGTCTAAGTAGACCGCAGGTGTCGTCAGCTTCCAAGGTCCGCCCCGCCGGCGTTAGCGCCCGGTGCCCAAATAATTGAAGCCGTTCTTTTTAGCGCTTTCAGGATCGAGTACGTTACGTGTATCGATAATCACGTTGCCCTTCATCTCCGCGTGGGCCGTTTTGAGGTCGATGCTTCTGTAGGAGTTCCACTCGGTCATGATGAGAAAACAATCGGCGTCCTTGACTGTCTCAATGATCTTGCCACAGTACTCGATCTTGTCACCAAAGAGTCTTCTGAAGTTGGCGAGCGCCTTGGGATCGTGCACGCGTACGGCTGCTCCCTCTTCGAGCAATCGTTCTACAACCGTGATCGCGGGGCTCTCACGTATGTCATCGGTCTCCGCCTTGAACGCTACCCCCAGGACAGCCGCCGTTTTGCCTTTAAGCCCGCCCATGGCGGTTTTCAGTTTCTCCACAACACGCTTCTTCTGGGCGTCATTTGCCCGGATTACTTCTTCTACGAGGCTCATCTCTACGTTGTGCGCTCTTCCCATGGCCGCCACGGCTTTCGTGTCTTTTGGAAAACAGCTCCCGCCGAAACCGGGGCCCGGGTGGAGAAACTTTGGACTTATTCTGCCGTCCATACCCATGGTCCTCGCCACCTGGTGAATGTCGGCGCCCAGGGCCTCCGCAAGATTGGCCATCTGATTGATGAAAGAGATTTTGGTTGCCAGGAATGCGTTTGACGCGTATTTGATGAGCTCCGCGGTTTCTAAATTACACCATACAAACGGAGTTTGGATGAGATAGAGGGGGCGATAGATATCTTCCAGGATTTCTTTTGCCCGTTCATCTTCACAACCGATGACAATCCTGTCAGGGTGAAAGAAATCCTGCATTGCCCTGCCTTCCCGCAGGAATTCCGGATTTGAAACGACCGAAAAGTTCGTGCTGCCGGCTTTTTCTTTTATTCGTTTTTCGATCCAGCGGTTTGTACCGACGGGCACAGTTGATTTCACCGCGATTATTTTGTAGCCGTTTAGATTCCGCGCGACGGAATCCACTACGGCCTCTACCTGAGAGAGGTCAACGTCTCCGTTGGGTTTGTCGGGCGTTCCCACCCCAACGAACACCACATCCGCGTTCTTGATGCTGAAATCGACTTGGGAGGAGAACATCAGCCGCCCGGATTCAATATTGCGCTTCAGGTATTCTTCCAGATCGTGCTCAAAGATCGTGGGGATACCTTTTGAAAGTTTTTCTACGATTCCATCATCGATATCGCAAGCCAGCACGGTGTTTCCAAAATCCGCGAGACCAATCGCGGTGACCAAACCGACATAGCCGGTACCTACAACAGTAATTCTCTTTGACATACGCAAGACCTATCTTATTCTTAGTTTTAACTTTTACGCGGCATTCCCGACACGCTTCATCGACGACCGATTGTATCCCACCGTTGCCCGAATGCAAAGCAGGAAAAGCTATTCGAGAAGCTCTCCGCCGGACATCGCATCGGCGATTCTCAGACCCGCCTCCGCGCCCCACGCCCCATGCCTCAAAACTCGATGCCCTTTTGCGCCTTTATGCCGATGTCCATCGGGTGCTTGCGGTTCACCATTTCGGTTACCAGATCCGCAGCATCGATCAGCCTTTCAGGACCATCGCGGCCGGTAACCACGATGTGAACGTGCTGCGGTCTTGATGCGATAGTCCTCAGCACTTCCTCTTCTTCAAGAAACCCGAACTTGATGGGGTAGGTGAGCTCGTCGAGCACCACCATCTCGTGTTTACCCGCTTCGATAGTTTCTTTGGCAAACGTCCACGCCTCGAGGGCTGCCTCTCGGTCCTTTGCCTTCTCATCGGGACGCATTACAAAGCCGCGCCCAAGGGTATGAATATCGATGAGATTGCTCACGTTGCGCAAAAATCGGTACTCACCGGTTCGTTTGTTTTCTTTTATGAACTGGATTATCCGGACCTTCTTCCCCTGTCCGGCGGCCCGGATAACGAGGCCCAGCGCGGCGGTGGTTTTCCCTTTGCCGTTGCCGGTGTATACAATGAATAGGCCCCCAGTTCCACTCACGCTATTTCCTTCGTTCGGATTTCTGCGTGTTCGTACGATAGACGACCAATTTGCATGTCGAGTTTTCCTCTTGAATGTACGGGCTCGTTTTTACCTCCAGGGGCTCCCACATACCTTCGTTCTCCAACTGCGCCATCACCTGCGGAAAGTTGTCCTCCACCCATGCTTCTTCGCGCACGGTAACACAGATACAGCCGTTTGTTCCGGTTATTCTGATCAACTCGCCGAACGCATCGGGCCCGACATGAGCCATCGTAAAAGTGCCGACGCTGATAACGGCGTCGTAATCACCGTCCGGGATATCGAGTTTCTTCCGGACATCGGCTTGCATCACGCGCCTGTAGACACCCTTCAGCTCAGCGTGTTTCAGCATCTCCGGCGAATAGTCCACCCCGTCGATAACTCGATATCCGTCACGGTGCAGCATCTCTCCCACGATCCCTGTTCCACATCCCACATCAAGAATACGTGCGTCTTTCTGTTGCACGTATCGCTTCAGCGCCTCACACGCGACAGCGGGTGCGATGTATCCCAGCTCATCGAGCAGGTCGCTGTCGTAAGTATCCGCCCAATCACGATAGGCGTCGAGAAGTTCTTCCTTCGTAGATGCACTCCGCAGACGCGGTATGATCTTCTTGTGTTTGCTCATAATTCGCCTCCCGGAGCTACTGTGTGCGTAGACTCTCTGCTATTGCCGTACCCATCTCATGGGTCTTGGCATTACCGCCCATATCCTTCGTCTTCACCTCGCCGCTCGCTAAGACTGAAGCGATCGATTTTTCGATGTCGTCGGCGGCTTCCTGCTCACCCACATGTTCGAGCATCATCCGCACGCTTTCAATCATCGCCACAGGGTTCACCCTCGCCTGACCGGTGTACTTTGGCGCGGAGCCGTGAATCGGTTCGAACATAGACGGGTGTTCCTTTTCCGGATTGAGGTTCGCTCCCGCCGCAAAACCCATGCCGCCCTGGAGCATCGCACCTAAATCGGTAATGATATCGCCAAAGAGATTGCTTGCCACAATGACATCGAAATAATCGGGATTTTTCACAAACCACATGGTGATTGCGTCAACGAGTGCCATGTCTCTGCGAATGTCTGGATAGTTAGCGGCAACCTGATTGAAGACCGAATCCCAGTACACCATCGAATAGTTGAGGGCGTTTGACTTGGTGCAGTTGGTTACCATGCCCACCTGATCGGTATCACCAAACTTGCGCCGCTTTTTTGCGAGCTCAAAGGCATACCGCATGACCCGCTCGCATCCCTTGTGCGTGAAATAGCCGGTTTGGGTGGCAAAACCGTCGGGGCTGCCCATCTTGAAGAACCCGCCTGCTCCGGCGTACTCGCCTTCGGTGTTTTCGCGGACCACAACCATGTCCAGGCTTTCAGGAGTAACCCCCTTCACCGGACTGTAGACGCCGGGATAGAGCCTGATTGGTCTGAGGTTTACATACTGCTCGAACCCTTTGCGAATTGTCAAAAGCAGCGTGAGAGAAATGTGATCCGAGACCTTGTTCGCGTCTCCGATGCAGGCAAGAAGGATCGCATCGAAGGGACGTAGAGTTTCCAGCACGTCATCCGGCATCATCTTTCCGTGCTTGAGATAGTAGTCACAGCTCCAGTCAAAGGTTTGCCGCTCGAATACCGCGCCGTATTTTTCGGTCACTACATCGAGAATGCGTTCGGCCTCGGTGCAAATTTCGGGTCCGACACCGTCGCCGGGAATGAGGGCAATTGAGTAGTGATTCATGGTTGATCTCCAAATAGCAGGATTATTTTTCTATGATGATTGAGTATCTTTGGTGAAAAGTCAATTGGCGCGTCTGGAATGGCCCGTCCGGAATGAAACGTCCTTCCGGCGTCATTTCCAATCAACCATAATATTCCCATGAATGGATCAA
>CAZHXC010000047.1:6472-10992 GCA_964536145.1 uncultured Spirochaetales bacterium
GACGGGGCCGCGGTGGCGTATTGACGGTGCTTTTAGCCTTCTATGTGGCGGGTGTTCTCTGTGCGGACGATGCCATCGAGGCGTATACGGTTGACGGAGAGGGTGTCATCCTCCTTGAAGACGGTTCGTGGGAGTATTCGGGTAAGACCTATTTTTACGATGTCGAGCAGAACCAAATAGCGAGCGTTGACGATATAGAGATCAGCGATTTGCTGCGGTGTGTCGTCACGGGCGTGAAGGATGGCGACACGCTGGCTGTGGAGTTTGAGCACAGGCCGCCGGGCATACTTCGCGAAGAATCGGTACGGCTCTTGGGAATCGATACACCGGAGCTCCGGGGAGGCGAGTATCCGGAATTGGCGGAGGAAGCCCGCCGGTATGTTGCCCAGCGGGTAGCGGGGGCATCGGTCTACCTTGCGTTTGAATCCGAGTGGCGCGACTCATTCGGCAGATTGCTCGCTTACGTTTTCACCGAGTCCGGGGTACTGTTGAATGCCGCTTTGCTCTCCGAGGGCCTTGCAAAGGTGTATCGGGACAAACCGTGTCATTTCCACGACTACTTTGTTACGCTCGAATCCTCCGCACGCGTGGGCGAGGTTCACACCGATATCGTCATCAGGTATATCTTCAATGAAGGGCGCACCGAATATGTCGAGCTTTGGAACAGCACCGACAGCCCGGTTACCCTTGACGGCTGGTACATCCGGGACGCGCAACGCCATGTGATCGATATTCCGCCCGGTACATCGATACCGGCGGGTGGTTTTCTGTATATCTTATCGGGAATCGATACCGATGCTCCGTCTGAGAACTACGTGTATCCCACCCGGGCACTGATATGGAATAATAGTGGAGATGAGGCGTATGTATACGATGAAGATAACGAGCTTGTTGCGGAATACAGTTATTAAGGTCCTTTTTTTCTTGTTACCGATGTTTGTCTATTCGGAGGATGTCATGACAATAACCAGTGCTGCTTTTGAAAACGGTCGGTCCATACCGGCTGAATACTCGTGCAAAGGTTCCGATATCTCACCGCCTCTCGAATGGTCGGGATTTCCGGACAACACCGCGTCGTTTGTGCTTATCTGTGACGATCCCGATGCTCCCATCGGCACCTGGGTCCACTGGGTGTATTTCAATATACCGATGGAGGTGAGGGGGCTGCCGGAAGCGGTGCCCGGCGAGGCGGAACCGGAAACCGGTGGTGTCCAGGGACGGAACAGCTGGAGAAAGAACGCATACGGCGGCCCCTGTCCGCCGGGTGGGACCCACAGGTACTTCTTCAGACTCTACGACCTCGACACGATGCTCGACCTCGGCCCGAAGGCAAAAAAGGCCAAAGTAGTGAAGGCAATGGAAGGGCACGTGCTCGCGGAAGCCGAGCTCATGGGCACGTTCAGTCGGTAGCCGCGATATAATGAATACGCTCAGGGAATTTGTATCACAGATAGCGTCACTCCCGGCCCCCGCGGTTATCATTCCGGTTGGTATCTTTGCAGTGTACTGGATCATTACCCGTGTGGTTCGAAAACGCGTAGATTATGAATCGGTGAAGACCGCGGTACTGTTGCTCGACCTCATTGTGGTGCCGGCGTTTCTGATTGTGCTTCAGGCCGGCGTTGGCGATCTGGCGGGTGGGCGGGCGCCGATTGTCCGGAGAACACTCTGGGCGCTTCTGGCTTTATCAGCGGCCTGGCTTATCGCGCGGATACTCAGGCGCTTTGTGTGGATTAGGCGGTTCAGACATCGTCGAGGCAGCGAGGCGCCGCGTATCCTTCAGCATCTGGTTTCCGGTTTGCTCTACCTGGCGGCTATCGGAATCATTTTTGTCGTCGTGTTCGAAGGATCGATCAGCGGCGTGCTCGTATCAACCGGCGTTATTGTCGGTGTCATCGGTCTTGCGCTGCAGAATGTTCTCGGAGACCTCTTCTCGGGGATTACGATAACACTGGAGAAGCCATACGGTGTTGGGGATTGGATAAGCCTACCCGACGGATCGGTAGGTGAGGTGACCGATATTTCGTGGCAGGCGACATATCTCAAATCGTTCAATAGCAGTCGACTCGTGGTCCCGAATAGCTATGCCCTCAAGAGCGTCGTCCACAACTACTCCCGGCCGACAAAGCTCTTCGGGCTCTGGATCACCGTTTCGGTGGACCGCAGTTTTGAGCCTTCGGTTGTGAGGCGGCTTCTGTTGGAAGCGGCGTTGACCTGCGACGCGGTTATCAAGAATCCGACACCCGCGGTGAACGTTTCCGATGCAACCGGAAATCCCATTCGATATATGGTGTATGTACACTTCAGGGACTATATATCGCATTTTGGGGGTCGCAACGACCTTTTTATGAACATCTATACGATTCTCTCACGTGCCGGCATCTCAACCGCGCCGGAAAAGTATGAGATTGCTACCGAAACCGCCGAACCCCGTACGCTCGAAATGCCGAGTCTCCGTGATGAGCTGAGAAACGCAAAGATCTTTTCGGTCCTCTCGGAGGAACAGATCGATATTCTGACCGAATACGCTACGTGCCACACCTATCATCCCGAAGAGGAGATTGTCAGCCAGGGGAACGATGACAACGCACTGCTGATTATTACTTCAGGGGTGGTGCAGGTAATCAAGAAGAATGAGAAAGGCCGGGAGATCGAGATTGCCAGGCTCGGCGCCGGTGACATTATCGGCGAAATGTCGCTGTTGACCGGAGAAAAACGGTCGGCAACCGTGAAAGCGATGGTTCAGGTTACGCTCATTCAAGTAACCAAAGAAGGACTCGAACCTATTCTCAAAGCGGAGCCGGCGCTCAGCGACGAGTTTGCACAAGTCATACTCGAGCGGCAACTCAATCAAGAGCAATTCCTCGAATCGATGAAACGCAGCAACAAGGCAGCGTCCGACTTTGTGAGTGATTATCTTGAAGCGTTCGTCCGTCGAATAAGACGATTCTTTAGACTGTGATGAAGAGCGCGGCAGATTGACGGTTTTTTTCCGGCCACAAGGCGTCTGAACCAACGCAACAGCGTACCCGGCGTGACGATTTCCGCGAGTTGCTCCAGCCTCTTCCACCAGTGAATGGGAGCCTGGGGCTTTGCAATGTTCCCGGTATACCCGGGCGCCTTTAGTTTTGACACAGCACGGGCATAGACATAAACCCTTCCCACGGCGATGGAGTATTCCTTATGGGTGAGGGTTTGCCAATATGGATGACTAATATTTCATTTCAAAGAATGAAGATCCTTTCTAAGCAATCGCTTTGGAGCGGTGATTTGGAGAGATTCTTCCGGGTAGCTCCGTCGACCATCCGCCAAATGGTGTTGAAGCTGGCCGAAAGAAGCCTCATCAGCCGGCAACCCGGCCAAACACATTGAATCAATCTACTGATTGATCCCGATGATTCCCTTGAGTGCAGGCTATTAAAAATGTCTCCCAATGGCCCGCGGATTGCCCAAGTATAGGCCGGCGGTCTTACCCGTATTCGTAAACAGGGGCTTCAATGATTTTATCAGGCTTCTTATTCGTTCTGATTATCTCGTGGATATGTTCCACCGTCTCGGGTGCGAAATATTGCTCTCCGGTTTCTTCGCATACGCGCGCCGGTACGTTCTCGATAATATAGATTTTGTTTTTATAAGAAAGAGTATAGGTCACTTTTTCGTCCACCATCGTTTCCTTCATCACGTATCCTCATTTCGATTTTCTTTCTCGGAAACCAAGCCAATAATCAGGGTTTGGTTCATAAAGTGTGACTATCTTTATGATCTTCCGGTTTGGATAACTGCATTGCAGATGCAAAGGTCTTTCAGCTTTCGTGAATCCCAAGATTAGGCAACTCGGGCCATACTTATCATCCGGATAATTCTCTATCATCTCACTCTGATAATGCACCGCTTCCTCAATCTCGGCCATACTGATATTTCGAATTATGCTTTGGTCAACTGCGTGCTTAGATAACTCATATTGCCGTTCCCCTATTTGGGCCTGAATTGCTTGCAGTACTGACACACATAAGGTTAGCACCTGCTCTGCTGCACGGTCAATCGCACGGATAGCAGACTGCCGATAGCGCGACTCTGTAGGCAGCGCCACCGATCCTGTCCCGATTAATCCCGAGGTTGTGAGTATACATATGTACAGCGGCCAGAAACAATGCGAGTTATGGTCCCGCCAGGTCAAAAAACTAGTCCGAATCCAGGAATATGGTTTTTTGCGACGAGAACGTCACGTAAACACGATTCACGGTGAGAAATTGTCATGGTAAGCAGAACAATTCAACGGAATTGCGCTGATAGCCAGACAATAATTTCATCTTCGTGCTCGGGGAAATCGATAATGCAGGGATCTCTCTATTCAGTCAGCTTTCCCGACGTACCGGCGCGTCCGCCCATGGTCTCGCTGAAAAACCTATGTGGGGGCCGGCGGAGAGGCATTTTCTTCAAGTCAAACTGGTCTGGAAGCATATCAAATCGTCCTTTCTCCGGTTATTTGTTTTTTTCAGCAGGACCGTCCGTGGTCCCGG
>CAZHXC010000048.1:0-1619 GCA_964536145.1 uncultured Spirochaetales bacterium
CGAGTTCAACTATGGATATCCCGATTGTGATGCGATAAAGCGGTTTCTGGACTATCGTATACACTTAGAGTTGATCTTGTTTTTCCTCTTCTGTGCGCTGTTGCTTGGTTTCGCGGGCTGGACGGGATTAAAGGCGCTTGTCTCGTTTATGTTCACGGGTATTGCGATCTGGAAAATATATCTTCCCGCCATTCTTTTGGGATGGAATCCGGTATTTGTTTCTCTGGGTGTGGTGACTATCCTTACCGCCGTCATCATTTTCCTGGTTGGAGGTTTAGAGACAAAGGGTGTTGTAGCATTTCTCGGAGCATTTACGGGAGTGGCGCTCACCTGTACCTTGTCATTGCTTTTTGGCGCGGGATTCAAAATTCACGGAGCAGTAAAACCGTTTTCAGAGACTCTGCTTTATTCAGGGTTTGCACACCTGGACCTCTCGCAAATATTCTTAGCGGGTGTGTTCATGGCATCAGCCGGGGCGGTCATGGATATCGCTATGGATGTTTCGGCTTCCATGAAGGAAGTGAAGGACAACAATCCAAATGTGAGCCTTACCAACCTTATAAGATCCGGCTTCAACGTCGGCCGTGCGGTCATCGGTACGATGACGACCACGCTGCTTCTTGCATATTCCGGCGGTTACACCACCATGCTCATGGTGTTTCTCGCTCAGGGGACGCCAATCGTGAATATTTTCAATATCACATTTGTCTCTTCCGAAATCCTGCAGACCCTTGTGGGGAGTTTTGGGCTGGTGCTCGTGGCGCCCGCTACGGCGGTTATCGCAGGATTTGTATTCACCCGTGCCGGTGCTCCGCGGGCCCAAGCGGTCGAACAGCACGGACAGATTCCGGAAACACGGGACGTGCCTGTCACATCCGCAACCGGCGTTTGAATGGCTTCGATTCAGAGGGATTGATGTTGCGGGGCAGTCTGATTTAGCCCGGCACGCAATTTCTGCATGAGGACGGCGACATCGGGGTAGAAAACCTGAGAGAGCGCCTCATCAAAGTCAAACCACCGTCTCACCCGGAAATCCGCCTCGGGCCATTGTTGCTCTTGCCTTTCGACATGCAGCGCAAAGAGCTCAATCCGGTCGTTCCGGCCGTCGTTTGCTTCCTCATAGATACCAAGCGCTTTCCCGTCGAGGTTGCCGGTAACTCCCGCTTCTTCCCAGGTCTCTTTTGCTGCAACTTCGTTGAGATCGGCCCCCGCATCCCAGACCCCCTTGGGGACAATCCACTTCTTGCTGACGCGGGAGGTGATGCAGAGAATTTGCAACTTCCCGTCTACATGTCTGTAGGGAATTGCACCCGCGTGGGTGATAGGTCGGGTTGTCTCATCAACCGCATCCGGCGCCGCCTTGACCGAATCATCCGGCAGACCGTGACGGGCAAGGTGCTGGTTTGAATACTCTGCGAGCCCCGTAATTTCGATACCGATCCAGCCGGGTAGCTCGATGCCTTGAAAGTCGGCGCCGGGAGGAAGCTCGATCTCGGCAACGATGAGTGGAGAAAGGTCATCATGATACTCATCGATTTCCACAAGAGTGTCATCTTCAAAAACACGGTATCTTGTCTTCCGGACGCGAGCGCCTTCAGTGAAGGTCCAGAACCTTTCAA
>CAZHXC010000048.1:1629-2306 GCA_964536145.1 uncultured Spirochaetales bacterium
TGCTCGTTGCTTATCGATATTTCCTCTTCACGGCGCTTCATCCCCCTGCCTTTCTTAGCCGTCAGGAAGCACTCCGCCCCTGCGGAACGTACCCGCAGCTCCACATCCGCGGTTTCTGCGGATAGGTATCCTTGTCTCATCAGGATACCGTCTCGCCTTTCGAGATGCGGAGGGAAACGTTGGAGGAGGAATTTTCGTTCGATCTCTATTCCGGTTGAATGCTGCACTACTCGATAGTACCCCAAACTCTATCTTTTATCTGCTCCCAGAGTTCTTTGTAGGCGAGCGAACTTTTGCTCTTTTCCGAGATTGCGCAGAGCGGCATCCTGGCAATACCGGATTTCTCTATATCAGAAGAGAAGGGTATGCAGGCTTTGAGAAACACGCGGTCTTCCTGCCGGAGTTTCTCCATGGTAGTGACATGGAGCTTCTTTCTACGGTCCACCATCGAGAAAAACGGCACGATAATTGTGTTGTCGAGTCCCTTATCCTCGAAGAACGAATAAATCACCTTCTTTGTCTCGAGGGAGAGGACCGTGGGAATGATCGGCAATAGAACGATGTCCGCCGCCCGAAAAACGTTTTCAGCTTCTATTGAGATTCCCGGCGGACAATCGATAAATAAGAGGTCATAATCGCCAACAAAACTCTGCACGATTTTCCCAAATTGCCTTTTC
>CAZHXC010000048.1:2316-10948 GCA_964536145.1 uncultured Spirochaetales bacterium
TGTTTTGTCTTTCTGATTACCTTGTTCAGGTTTCTGTAGGAGATATCCGCCGGCAGTATGTCGAGGTAAGGAAAATCGCTGCCGCGAATGCTCCGTTCGAGGGTGTTCCCGCCCCGGATGAAGGAGCGTGCGGTGAGTTTTTTTGGCGGCCGCACCCTGAAGTAGTATGATGCCGATCCTTGTGGGTCCATATCAAAGAGCAATGTCGGACGCGCTTCGGAGGCTGAAAGATACGCCAGATTAACAGCGGCTGCTGTTTTCCCGACACCGCCTTTCAAATTATACAAGGCTATCGTCGTCAATTTAGGCCTCCGACAAGTCTTTGAGTTTCATTATGCGTTTGGCGACGCTCACGTCAACAAAGCCGGTAAATTTCTCGAAAACTCGTTGGCGTAAGCCCTGTTGTTTGGCGTAGAGGGTGGTCATGAGCCCGCCGATGGCGGCTTGCACTCCGGGGGTTCGGACAACCTCCTGCGAATGAAGCGCGTCATCGAGCCATTGCTGCTGAACGCTTAAGTCGTTGAACTCACCGAGGACATCCTGGAGCGTTTTGAGGAGGGAGAGAACCTCATCGACTACCGGTTCATGCACCGCCGACTTGAAGAACTCGATACAGTACCGCAGTTTCTTGCACTCGATGCGCAACGCATGGAGGTCCGGATCGGCTGTCTGTTCGGTAATTCGTCCTGCCAACTTTCGAACCTTCTTATATCTGTCGGAGATGAGTCGCCTTCCGAGAATATCCGATGTTGTTTCCTTACCTGCCGCAATGAGCCCGCCGGATTGCAGGAATTTCCTCCATGCGGCAAAATCTGCCGTGTAGGTCAGGTTTTCAAGATCGGTGGAGAGTTTTTTTCCAGCCGCCTCTCGTTTCGTTTGTATCTCATCGTAAAATGCTTCCAGGTGCGTGTTCAACGTTGGAGGAAGCAGGTTATAAAAAACCGGAAACTCGAGAAGATAGACATCCAGATCTCTCATTCCGGTTGTCATGTTCCCGCAGCGTTTAAGAAAGCTGATATGCGGAGAGACGGCCTCCGTGTCCAGCAAAGATTTAAGAAGCGAGAGAAAGGCTCTGGATTTTCTGACGCACACACGGTAGTCATGTAAAAACTCGGAGTCTACACCCTCGAGTATACCGGGTACACAGTCGGCCATTACGTCGGCAAACCGCAGCAGCAGGGCGCAGGAGGCTTTCTGCAGAGGCATCCCGTTTTCGAGGTGCAGTGATTTGTGAGACAGGAACGAGCCGGGGTTCTCCTTCTGGTTCTCGAGCAAGACCGAAAGGGGATCGTTCCCGCGGCCTTGGTTTGTGCCGGTGTCGGCACGGACGGCGGCGCGGCGGGCGTATTTTTCTATTGCCCCTGTCTCTTCTTCATACCCCTTCAATGGATGGAATAGTATTCCTTTTGCCTTTGCCCCCCTGGCGTTCTCGAGTTTCAGGCTGACTGCCTCCGCCTTGCAGACTATCTTCTCATCAAGGTTCCTGATAACACAGGTCTCAATCTGCCGACTTACCTCGAAGCGCCTGACGAGCATGCGTGGATAGATGATTTTTTTGATTTTCTCAGCGGTTTGGGAGTCCGGCCCGGCCGCAACATTCCCGGCACCGTTTCTGCCGCCATCGGTCGCCCAGGTTTCGAGATCACGCAGTTCGAGGCCGCCTTCGTTTACCAACGCGGTGTAGCCTGAGTTCCAGAGCCGCCAGTCATAGGTGTCAACAATCGTTGACCGCCCGAGACTTACGGAGTACTCCATCTGCAGAGAATAACCCTCCGGTATGAGATCCTGTACAGCCCGGCCGCCTGAAAAGAATAGCGCCGTCATTTCCCCTGCCACATAGGTGGAATATCGGTTTTGAAAACACTATAATGGATAATCCTGAGCTTATGCCAGCCGTCGAGGAAATTAACACTATTCTAACATGTATCGTGGAAACTAAGCACTGTAGGGCACATCGAAAAACCCACCTTTCGGACGAGCAGCAAGAATGTAAGTCATTACACGATAGTGGTTTTTCGTATGTGCGGGATGCCAAAGCAGAGGTTTATAGAGGCGCACTGTAATCAATTATGAAACACAATACAGGAATGCGGGTTGGAATACTTACCGCCGGCGGTGATTGCCCCGGGCTAAACGCGGCAATCCGTGGGGTCGGCAAATCGGCAATACTCGAATATGGGATGAGGGTGTTTGGTTTTTCATCCGGATTTGTCGGGCTGATCGAAGGAGATTGTATGGAACTTGGTGAGGACGATCTCTCGGGGATCCTCACCGTCGGCGGCACGATCCTCGGTTCCTCGAGGGAAAAACCGTTCAAGAACAACGGGATAGACGAGTATGTTCGCAGCAAGCCCGAACAGATAAAGCGGACATACAGGGATTTGCGGCTCGACGCGTTGGTTTGTATCGGGGGCAACGGAACGATGAAAACCGCATACAGGCTGGCCGAGGAAGGATTGAACATCATCGGTCTTCCCAAAACCATAGACAACGACGTCTGGGGAACCGATCAGACCTTTGGTTTTGATTCCGCGGTCGGCATCGCCGCAGAAGCTATCGACCGGGTGCACACAACCGCAAACTCTCATAGACGGATCATGGTTGTCGAGGTGATGGGTCATCATGCGGGCTGGCTGGCGCTCTATGCGGGCATTGCAGGCGGCGGAGATATGATACTTATACCCGAAATCACATATGATGAAGAAATTGTTGTCGAGTACTTGAAGCGGCGCATCGCGGCTGGAAAACCCTATACGATCATCGTAGTTGCTGAGGGAATCAAAACCTCCAAGCAGAAAAAGAATGCCGGGAGGTATATAGCCAAACTGGTGGCGAAAAATACCGAGCGCGAGGCGAAAGAAACCATTCTCGGCTATATTCAACGGGGCGGTTCTCCCTCTCCAATGGACCGGATACTCGCAACCAGGCTCGGCGCCTACGCGGCGGAGCTCATCAGCACAAGAAAATACGGTCAGATGGCCGCGCTCCGGAACGACAAAATAAAGGCGATACCGCTGAAAGAAGTCGCCGGGAAAATAAAACTTGTACCGAAGGACCACAAGCTTATTACACGGGCTCGCTCTATTGACACAAACTTCGGAGACAGGCTGTAGCGCAACAGGTGGCGCATAATGAATAACTCGAAATATATAAATAAGGAGATCAGCTGGCTCTCGTTCAACGAGCGGGTCCTGCAGGAGGCGGCGGACAAGCGTGTGCCTCTCGGAGACAGGATCATGTTCATGGGGATATATTCCAACAACCTTGATGAGTTTTTCAGGACGCGGGTAGCAAATCTCAAACACTTAGCGAGCATGGATAACCATACCAACGAACCGGTCACGGGAGATCCTGAGAAAGCGCTTGCGATAATTCATGATGAGGTACTCGAGCAGAGTACCAGGTTCGAATCGATATTCGACGAGCTCCGGAAGGAGCTTCAGCAACATGAGGTTCATTTTATAGATCACGCCGATCTGGACGAAGAGCAGCGTGATTTTGTAGGCGCCTATTTCCATAACCAGGTGAGACCCCGGGTTTTCCCGATGATGCTTGACCGGCGCTACAAGATGCCTTTCCTGAAGGACCGTGCTCTCTACCTCGCGGTGCGGCTGAAACGTGAGGGCAAGTCTCCGAAATACAGCGTTATTGAAGTGCCGATGAAGGTGCTTCCCCGCTTCCTGGTGCTCCCCGGAATGGGTAACAGCAGGTGTGTCATGTTTATTGATGATGTTTTGAGATTCGGTTTTCCAAGCCTGTTCCGGATGCTCAGATTCGACAGCTATGAGGCGTATACCATCAAAGTGACACGAGACGCCGAGCTCTCGCTCGAAGACGATCTCTCGGTCAGTTATCTGAACAAGATCAGCCTCAGCCTCGAAAGACGCAAACGGGGAGAGCCTATCAGGCTGGTCTATGACCGCAGGATGCCTGATGAGATGCTTGATTTTTTTGTCAAGAAACTCAAGCTGAAAGACCGGGATATCCTTGTGCCGGGTGGGAAGTACCACTACTTCCGGGATTTCATCTCTTTTGACAAGGTACTCGATCTCCCCCACGTCGACAGGCTACCGTCGGTACCGTCGAAGAAACTGGCGAGACGCCCGAGGATCTTGAGCATCATTGCAAAGCAGGACGTGTTTCTCCATTTTCCGTATCAGTCCTTCAACTATGTTCTGGACCTGCTGCGAGAAGCCTCCATCGATCCAAGGGTGACGAGCATAAAAATAACGCTCTACAGGGTTGCGCAGAACTCGAGCGTTGTAAATGCGCTGATCAACGCCATGCGAAACAGAAAGAAGGTAACCGTTATCCTGGAGCTCCAGGCAAGCTTTGATGAGAGAAGCAATATCTACTGGGCCTCCAAGCTAAAAGAGGAAGGGGCAGAGGTCATATTCGGCGTCCAGGACAGGAAGATACACGCCAAGCTCTGCCTGATAACCAGGCGTGAAAAAGGAGACAAAAAACGGTTCTACTTTGCGGTTGGCACCGGCAATTTCAACGAAGATACCGCCAGGATATACACCGACTTCCTCCTCCTCTCATCGGACCAGAAAATTGCGAAGGAAATTGACGCGGTGTTCAAGTTCCTCGAACGCGGGCTGATCGATTCCACCAGGTTCAAGAACATCATCGTATCACCCCTGACTATGCGGAAACAGTTTGTGAAGATGATCAGACGGGAAGCGAGATTTGCGGAAAAGGGGCTTCCCGCCTATATCGATGTCAAGGTGAACAACCTGTCGGATCAGGAGATCATCGATGAATTGTATGACGCCGCACGGAGTGGAGTGAAGATACGGTTGAACGTACGCGGCATGTTCTCTGTTGCTCCGGACCTTCCTGAGTTGCACGGCAATATCGAGGCGATAAGCATCGTGGATAAGTTCTTAGAGCACAGCCGCCTGTTTGTTTTTGGCAACGGGGGGAACGAAGAGATCTATATCGGCTCCGCGGACCTGTTGACAAGAAACATAGACAGACGAATAGAGGTTATTGCACCGATCAGGGACACCGAGATCAGGGCCTATCTCAAAGGGATTTTTGAGATTTATTGGAGGGACACGGTCAAGGCGAGGATACTTGATCAGGACCTTTCCAATCATTTTAGAAACGGCCCGGGTTTCCACCGTGCTCAGGATGAGGTGTACGAATATACCAAAGCGGTACAGACCGGTCGCGTTGACCTGACCTCCGCGGCCGGCAGCTAAAGATCCTTCCGCAATTCTTCGAGAAGCGGTTCGAGTACGCCTATGTCAAAGCAATATTCCATCTTTTGAAACCGTTTCCTGAATTGTGCGACCTTCTCACCGATACCCGCAACTCCGCGTACCGCGTCCGCAAATAGACCCGCAAACTCCACGAAGTCCTGCTGCTTCATTCCAAACCGCGTCATCTCCGCAACCCCCAGCCTGAGTCCCGAGCTTGCCGTGAAGCCCTCATCGTAGGGCAGCGCCTGGTAGTTGCAGACGATGTTGTTCCTTTCGAGACGTTCGGCTGTACGGCAGCCTTCAGCGTATCCTACGTTAACCACCACCTGGTGGGTTTCGGTATAGTCCATGGACGCATCGCCTTCCACCTGCAACCCCTCATCGGCAAGCGCTTTTGCGAATGCCTTTGCATTTGCGATGACCTGTGGTTGGTATGTGCCCTTGAAGGCATTCATCTCGAGGGCCGCGAGATAGAGACCGAGGAGCGTGCCAAGGTGGTGATTGCTCAGCTGTCCGGGAAAAGCGCGGCTACGGACAGCCTCCCAGAGCTTGAACTCGGTTGTCTCTTCCTCGAAGTTGCCGCCGATCATTCCCCGTTGTGTGCCGAAGAACGTTTTGTGGGTTGAGCCGGTAACGATGTCGGCTCCTTCCTCAAAAGGCTGTTGGAAGTGAGGACCCACGAGGCCGAGCACGTGCGCCATGTCGTACATGAGCAGAGGTTTCTCCGGCTTGGACTCGACCATCCGGCGGATCTCGGCGACAGGCTCGCGGCACAGCACCATGCTCTTCCCAAGTATGATGAGCTCGGGATCATGGTGTCCGAGCTGACGTTCGGTTTCTTCGAGATCTATCATATACGGATTGTCCTTACGGACAGGGAAGTTGATCACCGCGTATTTCTCCGACACGGGGTCCCTCGCAACAAAGTGACGGAGCGCACCCATCGGTTGAGCGCTCAGGTGGCCGCCTTTGCCCAAATCGTTGGTCATGGCAAGCTGTATCCTCTCGGCCTCGCGGCGTCTGTCAGGCCGGTTGCGGTAATCGACAAGCGCGCTGAATACCGTTGTATTCGCCATCTGTCCGCTTATCACCCGGGATTCGATGTGCGTGCAGCCGAGAAAGTCGGCGAGTTCCTCACCGAGCCGTTCTTCGACCCATCCGATAAAATCGGTACCCTGATAGTAGAACACCTCCTGCTCGAATACGGCCCTCAGTTTCTTGTGCTCCGCATACCGTCCTGATGGGTCTGAAATCGAAAGCAACCTGACCGCTTCCGACTGTGTCATTTCAGACGGTATCAGGTTCACGCAATCGTGTTGACGCCATCTGTGGTTCTCGATCGCCTTCTTGAGCAGGGAAACCGCCTTCTTTTCGTTTGTCTTGCTTTCCTTGCGCGGTTCTTCCTTCTCCCAGTCTGCGGGAATGGGTCTGAAATATGGAGGCGCCTCACTTCTGCCGTGATAGCGAACCAATTTGACCGGAGCTCTGCGTCCGTGCAATTCGGCTTCCAGCTCGGTGCCCGGTCTGTGCTCTGCGTCTATGAGAGCAAGGCCGATCGAACGTCTTTCGGTCCTGTCGGTGATGCGCATTCTTGTGACTTCACCTTCAAAAATCCAGTACGGGCAGACTGTGCCGCTGGTCACCACACCCACCTCGTTGCCGTCCAGGTAGAGTTTCGTGCCCGGCCGTAGCACTCCTTTATCCATAAGAGCGACAGGACGAACTCTCCGGCGGAGCTCCGCAGAAGGTTCGTAGGTGCCTTTTCTCAAAGCTTTCACTTGTTCGTGTTGATCGAGCAGCGCTTTTCTGCCGATGAAGTCTCCTTTCCGCTGTGAAAAACTGACACCTACTCCGGCAAGCACGCAGGCGAAAACCGGGATCTCGTTACCGTTTTGATCAACGCCGTACTCATGGCCGTAAAGCGGCAGCCCCGCCTCCAGCCTGAGGGTATCTCTCGCGCCGAGCCCGCAAGGTACGATTCCCTTCGAGACGCCGGTTGAATGGATGAGTTCCCAGATCGTTTCGGCATCGGTTGAAGGAACGAAGAGCTCAAAACCGATAGGCTCCCCGGTGTACCCGGTCCTGGCTATCAAGGTGGAAACACCCGACAATGTCCCCTGGCTCAGCGCATTGCGTGTGGGCTCGGGCATCGAACCGCCTTCAAGGAGAAACTCGAGAATCCTGCCGCTCTGCGGTCCCTGAAACGCGATCATCGACAGGGAGCCGGTGACGTTCTCCAACTGCAGATCATCGAGCTTCTTGGCCTGCTCGTTGAGATGTTCCCAGTTCTTCTCAGTGTTCGCGGCGTTTACTACGAGCAAGTACTCCTCGCTGCTGAATCTGTAAAGATAGGCGTCATCGAGCGCACCACCGGTTTCATTTGCGATAATCGTGTACTGCGCCTGCCCGGTGCGGAGGGCGTTCACATTGCTTGTAAGAACATGCTGCAGAAATTGCACCGCGTCACGGCCTTTTATGATGAATCGTCCCATGTGGCTAATATCGAAGAGCCCGCCGTAGCGGCGTTCTGCAAGATGCTCGTTGAGGATACCTTCTTCATATTGGATAGGCATCTCCCAACCGCTAAATTCCACCATTTTGGCGCCATGTTGGCGGTGCCATTCGTACAACGGTGTTCGTTTCATTTTGTACCTCCGGCCTAGATAAAAGGTCTCGCTCCGTCTACCGGGATGATCGAACCGGAAGTAAAGGTCAGGAGCGCCGCCGCTGCGAGCACGGCGTTTGCCGCATCTTCAGGCTTGCCGAGACGGCCCATCGGGATACGATCGAGTTGGCCCTGGATCATTTCCGGATCCATCCGTGCCGCCATAGGACCTTCGGTCCAGCCCGGTGCAACCGATACAACCCGGATTTGCGGTGCCAATGCGCGGCCGAGTGACCGGGTCATCGAGTCCATTGCCGCCTTTGAGGCGCAATACGCCACGTTGCTCCCGATTCCGGTTCTCCCGGCGATGGACGAGATGTTGACGATCACGCCGCCTTCTCCCGCAGAGAGGAGGGTTTTGAGAGCTCGAATACACGCAAAAGCGCCACGCCAGTTTGTGCGGAAGATAGAATCGATCAGATCGTCATCCAGATCATCGAGATTGTCGTGGTCAACCTGCTTGGTGAATCCTGCGTTGTTGACCAGAATATCGAGCTTGCCGTAGCGTTCCTCGATGATCCCGGCCAAACGCGTGAGGGAAGCGCTTTCATCAACGGTCGCCTGTACCGCAAGATGACCCTTTCCCGGGAGAGACTCCGCCAGGGCTTCGGTTTTCTCCTTGCTTTGGCGGTAGGTCAGGACAACCGACGCTCCCGCCTCAGCGAGCGTACGGCTGATTGCAGAACCTATACCACCGCCCCCACCGGTAACGACGGCTACTTTTCCGGTCAGGCTGAAATCAGATAACATAGCTGCC
>CAZHXC010000049.1:0-10891 GCA_964536145.1 uncultured Spirochaetales bacterium
CCGCTCCCGCCGAAATACTCGATAAAAACCGGTTCTGCGAGTCTGACGCCCTCCGGGACGTACACCAGGCGGCTCTCAGTCCAAAGGCTCAAATTGAGGGCGGCAAACCTGTCATCCATCCCCGCGGCTACTTTCTCCAGCAGCGGCCTTGCCACCTCGAGTTTCCCCCTGCCGTTTGTGCCGTCGGACAGGTCAACAATTGTCGTACCCGCCGGCCGCGCTGCGAAGAGGGCGGCGGTGATCTTTTCATCATCGAGCTCGTACTCACTGAGGTTGGTCCTCCGCCACTCTTCCTGTTCGGGTGTCGGCCAGGCAAAGCTTTCGTACGCCTCAAAGGCCTTTGTCCGTATCTCTGTGAGCCATTCCGGCTCATTCGCATTATTCGATCGTTCGATAATCGAGCTCACGCTTTTTTCTGCTATCTCTCTCATGATTACCCTTTTTTTATCCGACGGAGCCTTCCATCTCGAGCTCTATCAATCGATTGAGCTCAACCGCGTACTCCATCGGCAACTGCTTGACAAGCGGATCTATAAACCCGTTGACGATCATCATCGATGCCTCATCCTCGCTCATTCCCCTGCTCATCAGGTAGAAGAGCTGCTCCTCGCTGATCCTGCTTACCCTCGCCTCATGCTCCATTGATACATCGTCAGACTCTATTTCCATATACGGGAAGGTGTTGCTCTGCGAATCCGGATCGAGAATGAGGGCGTCGCACACCACCCTCGACCTGATGTTCTTCAAGCCGTCGGCCACCTTTATCAAACCTCTGTAGCTCGATATGCCGCCGTCTTTGCTGATCGATTTTGAGGTTATCACCGAGCTGGTGTTGCTTGCAGCGTGCACCGCCTTTCCGCCTGTGTCCTGCTCCTGCCCCTTTCCGGCAAAGGCGATCGAAAGCACCTCACCGTGGGCGCCTTCACCCATCAGGTAAATCGACGGATATTTCATAGTCCTCTTACTGCCGATATTGCCGTCTACCCATTCCACCGTCGCGTTCTCATAGGCGACTGCCCGCTTTGTCACGAGGTTGTACACATCGCCTGACCAGTTCTGAATCGTCGAATACCGCACACGAGCCCCGGGATGCGCTACGATCTCCACGACCGCGCTGTGGAGCGAATCGGTGGTGTAAATCGGCGCCGTACATCCCTCGATGTAGTGAACAAAGCTTCCTTCTTCGGCTATGATCAGCGTCCGTTCGAACTGACCGAAGTTTTCTGAGTTGATTCTGAAATACGCCTGCAGCGGGATATCTACCTTTACCCCTTTTGGTACATAGACAAAGCTCCCGCCGGACCAGACGGCGCTGTTCAGCGCGGCAAACTTGTTATCATTGAACGGAATAATGGTTCCAAAGTATCGCCTTACGATATCCGGATGCTCCCGCACGGCGGTCTCCGGATCCGAGAAGATTACTCCCTTTGCTTCGAGCTCCTTCTGCAGATTGTGATACACCACCTCAGAATCGTACTGTGCACCAACACCTGCAAGAAACTTCCGTTCCGCCTCCGGTATTCCAATTCGTTCGAAGGTCTCCTTGATGCTTTCCGGCACGTCGTCCCAGCTCCGCTGCTGCTGCTCCACGGGTTTCGCATAGTAGTAGAGATTATCGAAATCTATATCGCTGAGATCAGCTCCCCAATTGGGCATGCTCTTTTTCAAAAAAGCCTTGTAGGAGCGCAACCTGAACTTTCTCATCCAGTCGGGTTCATTCTTGTGGTCTGAAATTGCGTTTATGACCTCTTCATCCAGCCCCTTTCTGGTCTTGAATACCGATTGATCCGGAAAAGCGAAACCAAACTTATAATCACCTATGTCAACCATTTGCGGTGTGCTCATATGCCAACTCCTTTATCCAGTCATAGCCTCTCGCTTCGAGCTCGTCCGCCAACTCAGGCCCGCCTGACTTCACAACCCTGCCGAGATACATGATGTGCACTTTGTCAGGTTCGAGAAACTTGAGAATCCGCTGATAGTGGGTAATAACCAGCGCCGAAAAGTGTTCGCCTTTGAGCTTATTCACCCCTTTGGCGACAATCTGCAAGGCGTCGATATCGAGCCCCGAGTCTGTTTCATCCATAATGGCAATCCCTGGTTTGAGCATGAGCATCTGGAGTATCTCCATCCGCTTTTTTTCACCACCGGAGAATCCTTCGTTCAGATAGCGGTTGATGAACTGCTGGTCTATTTCGAGAAAGGACAGGTTTTCGCGAAGCTCCGCAAGGTAGGCGGAGATGTCCATCTTGCCGTTTTTCTTATACAGCTCTTCGGTCGCTCGTTTGAGGAACTTCCCGATGGTGATTCCGCCGATTTCAACCGGGTACTGGAACGCGAGAAAAAGCCCCATTCGCGCCCGTTCATCGGGAGATTTGTCGAGGATGTCGATTCCGTCGAGGAGCACACGCCCGCCGGTCACTTCATAGTTCGGGTGCCCCATGAGAACATTCGCAAGGGTGCTCTTCCCTGAACCGTTAGGCCCCATCAGAGCGTTTATCTCTCCGGATTCGAGCGTGAGGTCAATCCCTTTCAGGATCTCCTTCCCCTCTACCGAAGCCTCGAGACCGCGTATATCAAGTACCATAATCACTCCTTTTTTTTAGACCGGATAGCCAAGGGTTACTTTTGCTTCATCGCTCATATAATCAGGGCTCCATCTCGGATTCCAGACGAGCGTTGTTTTCACTTCCATATCCGATATTTGACCAAGGGTGTCGAAGACGTCCTCTTCGATTTCCTCGCTCAAGGGACACCCGGGAAACGTCAGCGTGTAATCCACTTCAATCCGGTCATTTACAACCTCCGCCCTATAGACCAGGCCAAGGTCAACAATATTGATCAACAATTCGGGATCTTCCACGTTTCGCAGCGCCTCTATAATTTCAGCTCTCGTCGGCATATCATGCTCCTTCTGTGGCTGACTCTTATGTTCCGATAAACTCCTCGAGGTTGATGCCACCTATCAGATCGTCCCACGTCTGTTGCATCCGTACCACGCCGCCGCGTATGTTGCACGCACCGCCCCTCTCACAGGACCGAGTGTCGAGACACGGTACCATCCTCTGTTTCTCGCGGACCGCTTCGATCACCGAGGAAAGCGCTATCCTCCCAGGATCCTGCGCAAGCCTGTATCCTCCTCGGGGACCTCGTATGGATTCCAGTATCCCGGCTTGAGAAAGCCGCTGTAGTATCTTGCAGAGGAGGTCGTACGGGACCGCGCAGGATTCCGCTAACGTGCGCGCCGAATACACACCTCCTCCGTTCGCCTGATCGTTTGGCGTATCACCTGCCGTATCGTCTGCCGGATGGCCGGAATTGTCCTTTGCCATCGCCGCAAGACAGATCAGCGCGTATTCAGTTTCCCTGTGCAGATTCACACGATCTCCTATTCCGGACTATTTTAGTCGTATTTAATGTACCACCCTCAATACGCGAGGTCAACAGAAACCTCTGTACCGGTGCACCTATACCGTGATGAACCGGGGCGCGCGGCCGCCGGCTACCGCGGATGTCGGGCGCGCGGCCGCTTTGCGCGATGGCCGGCTGTCGCCTACATCGGTCGCACAACAGGTTCGCAACAGGCGCAATACTGCTATACTGTGCGGTGATGAACGTTTTTGTGGCGCTCTGTCACCCGCTGCAGCAGAGCTTCAACGGCAGAATTGCTCAGGCCGTATGCGGTGCGGTCCGGGAATCAGGCCAAACGCTGATCTTTCACGACCTCTACCGGGAAAGCTTCAACCCGGTGCTCACCGGAGAAGAGATGCTCCGCGGATACAGTTTTGACGAACAGAGTCAGCGATATATGGATGAAGTAATGGATTCGGATGTACTAATTTTCATACATCCCGATTGGTGGGGGCAGATGCCCGCCCTTCTCAAGGGCTTCTTTGACAGAGTTTTTCGCTCAGGAATCGTCTATGATTACTCCGGGAATGAGTTTCTCGAGAAGCGCCTGGAAAGGCTTATGGCAGGCAAACGGGCGATGGCCTTCTGCACCACCGACAGCGAAGAGAGCGCATCGGAACATCCACTTGAATCTATCTGGCGGAAGCATATTTTCGAGTATTGCGGTATTCAGGGAAGGTGCGAACTCTTCCATTCGATACGCACGGCAGACACCTCACGGCGAAAGGCAATCGTTGAAACCGCGGCGGGTATCACTGTTTCTGTTCTGGAGGTATAAGAAGCGCTACCCGGTGAGCCTGCCTATCTCCTCTTCTATGCGATTTACCAAACCTGTTACTTCCTGTTTGTCCGCCTCCAGTTGTCCACCCGGATCTTTCCAACAGGAAATATAGAACTTGATCTTTGGCTCGGTACCTGAAGGCCTGACACTGAAAATACCGTTCGGAAGGCAGAACTGCAGGACATTTGATCTCGGCAGATCGATCGCGTTCTTTTCTACATTGCCCGCTCGCTTGATACTTCCATCGGAATAATCCCGTATCTCGATAATCTTTTGACCTGCCAACGCCTCGGGAGGATCCGATCTCAGCGCACTCATCAAGCCATCCATTTTCAGCTTGCCTTGCTCGCCTTCAAACTTCTTGGAAACCAGGGATTCCTGAAAATAACCATATTTCTCATAGAGCCGGTCCAGATGTTCGAGCAGAGAGACGCCTTTCGACCTGTCGTAAGCCGCCATCTCCACAGTCAGGACTGCGGTAGAGACCGCATCCTTGTCCCGCACCTCGGTCTCCGCGAGATATCCGTAACTCTCCTCGCCGCCAAAGACATACTCCTCATCGGTGGTTTCAAACTCCCGCATCTTTTCACCGATGTATTTAAAACCGGTAAGGACGTCATAGACCTTGGCCCCATAGCTTTCCGCTATCCTTCGCTGAAGCTCGGTGGTGACGATCGTTTTCACCAACACCGGATTTCGGGGCATGGTTCCCCTCTCCTCACGGGTGAGAAAGACATAATCGCACAAAAGCGAGCCGAGCTGGTTTCCCGACAGCAGCGTAAAACCGCCGTTATCCTTCACCGCTATCCCAAGCCTGTCGGCATCGGGATCGGTTGCCATTACCATGTCCGCGCCTTCTTTCTGTGCAAGGTCGATGGCCATTTTGAGCGCTGATGCCTCCTCAGGGTTTGGAGATTCAACCGTGGAAAAATTACCGTCAGGTTCACGCTGCTCGGGCACCGTAACGAATTGTACGTTAATGCGGCGCAGCGACTCCTCAACCAGCTTGGTACCCGTGCCGTGGAGGGGCGTGTACACCGCCTTGAAGCTGTCCTCGAGCCCGGCTATGAGATCGCCGCGTACGAGGTAGTTGCCGATCATCTCGAGATACGCCTGATCTATCTCCTCATCGATTATTTTCAACAGCCCGCGGTCAATCGCTTCATCACGGGACATGGCGGATATCTTTCCGGTGACCTTTCCAACTTCTTCGAGAATTCCGCGATCATGGGGCGAAACGATCTGCGCGCCGTCATCCCAGTAGACCTTGTACCCGTTGTACTCGGGCGGATTATGAGAAGCAGTCACGACAATGCCCGCACTTGCCCCGAGGTGTCGTACCGCAAAAGAAAGCTCGGGAGTTGGCCTGAGTGAAGAGAATAAATGCGCGGTAATACCGTTTTCACACAATACCAGTGCCGCACTTTCAGCAAACTCGGGCGAATAGTTCCTGGAATCAAAGGCTATCACCACGGCGGGGTTGCCGAATCCCTGTTTTTTTATGTAGTTGGCGAGCCCTTGGGTGGCACGCTTCACCATATAGGGATTCATCCGGTTGAAACCGGCCCCTATTATCCCCCGCAAGCCTCCCGTACCAAAGCTCAGCTCGGTGTAGAACCGGTCGCTGATTTCTGCTTCATCGTCATTCTTCAATAGCTTCTCGAGCTCCGTCCTAAAGAAAGGATGCTCCTCATACTCGAGATACTGATCGCACGCGTCCTGTAATTGCTTGTCCATTTTTCTATATACCCCTCATCATACCTATACTGTTAGCATTGAGGTTTGTCAAACCTGGGGAGTTTGACGTACAATTGGCGCTGATGGGGGCGAAATTACTATTTCTCGAATCATTTTACGGGGGATCTCACCGCGACTTTGCCGATGGGTTTATAGAAAACAGCCGGCACCGCGTGGAGCTTATCACCCTCCCCGGCCGTTTCTGGAAATGGCGGCTCCGGACCGCCGCGTTTACACTGTATCAATCTGTGGCTGATCCGCGCAGCTATGATGCGGTGATCACGACCGATCTGGTGAATCTTGCCGAGCTCGCCGCTCTCTGGCCTGAGCCGCGGCCGCCTGTTATCCTCTACATGCACGAGAATCAGATCTCCTATCCAACTCCGCAGGGCGAGCGGCCTGAATACTCTTTTGGTTTTTCGAATATCGTCTCAGCACTCATTGCCGACCGCATTATCTTCAACTCTTACTTTCACATGTATGCTTTTTTAGACGCTCTTCCCGCCTTCATCGCACAATGTCCGGAATTCGCCCCCCACTGGGTTGTGGAACAAATACGGCACAAGTGCCTGGTGCTTTATCCGGGATGCCGGTTTCTGCCTGTCGATTCCGTTGATTCCGACGATGATAAACCGCGCCGTCCGTTGGTGGTCTGGAACCACCGCTGGGAGTTCGACAAGAATCCTGATTCCTTTTTTGGCGCCCTTGGTGAATTGGATGCAAAAGGAGTCCCGTTCGACCTTGCCCTTATGGGGGAGTGTTCTCAGAAGGTACCAAAGCCATTCATCGCCGCGAGGGAACGCTACGGTCCGAGGGTGCGGGTGTATGGTTACCTCGATTCGCGGGAAGAATACTACCGCTGGCTGACCAAAGGAACGGTCGTTATCAGCACCGCAATCCAGGAGAACTTTGGCATATCGGTTGTTGAGGCGATCAGGATGGGCTGTTTCCCGCTCCTACCCGCCCGGCTCTCCTATCCGGAAGTACTCCCAAAACATTTTCATGAGCTCTGCCTGTACACTTCGCAGAGGGACCTGGTATCCAGGCTCAAAACCGCGCTTACCCGTCCTCTCCCCGGGATAGCGGAAGACCTGCCGGAGGCCATGGAAAGATACAGTTGGAAAAACCTCATAAACCGGTATGACGATCTGGTGGAAGAAGTGGTCGATTTGCTCCGCTCAGGCTCAACGTAGGAATATGGGGTGCGCTTATGGCGAAGAGGGACAGAGCGAGCTTTGACGGCTGTTACACCGACTTGTACGGCGGCCGGTGGCCTTCCCTGAAGGAGTCTCTTCTTGCTGACCCGGCTTACACGGAGCTGAAAGAGGGGCTCCTCAAACCGTACTTTCTTGATGAGGCTTCACTAATAGCCGCGAAAAACCTCGATGCCGCTCCCGGCGAGATGATTCTTGACATGTGCGCCGCTCCGGGAGGGAAAACCCTCGCCATCGCGCTGGCGCTTGGGGGAAACGGTACACTTATCGCCAACGACAGGTCGGCTTCCCGCAGAGAGCGCCTCAAACGTGTTCTGGAGGAACATCTTCCCGATCCAATCTTCGCCACCGTCACCGTGACCTCCCACGACGCCACCCGGTGGGGACTGTATGAACAGGATGTTTACGACAGGGTGTTGCTCGACGCTCCCTGTTCTTCCGAACGGCACGTTCTCAACTCTGCGGCCCACCTTTCCCGCTGGTCTCCCGCGAGGAGCCGTCGACTTGCAGCACAGGCGTATGCGATGCTCGCAGCGGCTTATACCGCGGCAAAACCCGGCGGCGTCATCCTCTACAGCACCTGCGCGCTTTCACCGTTGGAGAACGACGGCGTCGTGGAGCGGTTGCTCTCCAAACGGCATGCGGAAATCCTTCAAGTAGACGCTCCCGGCGAAGAAACCGATTACGGCCGACAGATAATGCCGGACAGGGACGGCGGGCGCGGTCCGATGTATATCGCAAAGCTCAGGAAAACCGAAGCGGGCGCCACTGACATTTAGCGCCGGCCGCGCAGCACCCGCCTGCGGTCACACCCGGCCGCTTGATCAACCCTCCGGATACATAGTATATGCAACTCATGACGCCTCAAGCCGTAGGATTGACCGCGCTCTTTTGCCTGTTGCCTATTTCGGAGCTCCGTGGGGCGATCCCTTTTGGCATGGCGAAAGAGCTGCCGCTGTTCTTCCTTGTTCCCTTCTGCATTGTGCTCAATGCCCTTGTGGGACCCCTCGTCTATGTTTTTCTCTCCACCGCCCACCGGATGCTTGGTGCTTTTGCGTGGTACCGCCGGCTCTTTGAGAAGCTGGTCGCGAGGGCACGGAAAAGAGTAGAGGCCAAAGTCGCAAAATACGGCTATCTTGGAGTAGCGCTTTTTGTGGCGATTCCGTTGCCCATTACCGGCGCGTACACCGGGACTCTCGGTGCGTGGGTGTTAGGGCTTGATCCAAAAAAGACCTATCTGGCGGTTCTTCTTGGTGTGTGTGTCGCAGCAGGTGTGGTCACCATTGTTTCGTTTCTGGGTATAGAGGCGCTCTCCTTGTTTATCAAGCAGGTCCACTGATAGATGCCGTCAAGCGAACCTACAGTTTCTCTGAACGAGCAACAGCGGAAGGCCGTCGAAACTGTCGAAGGCCCGTTACTCATCGTCGCCGGCGCGGGCTCAGGTAAAACACGGGTCATAACGGCCCGCATCGCACGGATGCTGAGCGGCGGCATATCCGAGAAGAATATCCTCGCACTCACTTTCACGAACAAAGCCGCGAGAGAAATGCGACAGCGAATTGCCGCCGCTGCCGGGAAGAAAGTGAAAGAGCTGACCGTGTCAACGTTTCATGCTTTTGGCGTACAGCTGCTGATCCAGTACGGGCAGCTCCTCGGTTTTGAGCGCAATTTCACCATTTACGATGAGGTAGACAAAACGGCGCTACTGAAAGAGGTACTGAGAGAGCGGGGTGGCACAAACGAAAGCATCAACTTCTACGAGCTCTCCCGTTATATCTCTTCAGTCAAGCTCGGCAGGGCCACAGCCTCGAGTGCTAAACCACCGGACAAACTCATTATCGATTACTCAGAACACCTGAAGGCGTACAACGCTTTCGATTTTGATGACCTCATAGCGATGCCGTTGCGGCTATTCGCTGAACATCCGGAGGTCCTCGCGGAATGCCGCGAAAAATACTCCTACATCCTGGTTGACGAGTTTCAAGACACTTCCGAGGCGCAATACAAAATAATCCGAACTCTTGCCGAAGAAAGCAGAAACCTGTGTGCGGTTGGAGACGATGATCAGTCAATCTACTCGTGGAGAGGCGCAAACTACAAGAATATAGAGAACTTTGAGCGCGATTTTCCGGAGCGCATCGAAATCAAGCTCGAACAGAACTATCGTTCCTCGAGCGACATACTCGAAGCCGCCAACAACCTTATCTGCAATAACGCAAATAGGAAAAAAAAGGCTCTCTGGACCGGCAAAAAGGCGAAAGACTCGATCGAGCTTGTCTTTCCGGCGGACGAACGCGAGGAAGCTGAGTTCATTACCCGGACGATTCGAACTCAGGCAATCCGGCTCAGCGCGGATTTCAGTCAATTCGGCATCCTGGTACGAACAAACACCCTCATGGCTTCAATCGAAGAAGCACTCATCGCGGACAATATTCCCTACAGAGTTTCCGGAGGAACGAGCTTTTTTCAGCGGAAGGAAATACGTGACCTGATCTGTTACCTGAAGCTCTTCGCAAATCCTGAGGACGATGTAAGCCTGTTGCGGATCCTGAACGTACCGCGAAGAGGAATCGGCAGAGTAACGGTGGAACGTCTTCGCGCACACGCAAAGTCCAGGTCAATCTCGCTCTTCCGAGCAATTTGCGAACTCGCCTCCTCCGGAGCGGCGGCCGAGGCCTCAAAAGCCGCCGCTCCCCTCGAAGCTTTTCGCGAACTCGTTGAGGAGTACCGGGGGCGGATGCTCGGCGGCATGCCCGCTCAAGGGCTCGCCGCCGCCCTATCCGATTTTGTCTCCGCCATCAACTACTGGGGATACCTGCTCTCCGAGCACCCCGGCCGCGAATCCTTTGCCAAATATAAATACGCAAACGTGCAGCGCTTTATCGGGATGATTGATGACTGGGAACGTGATCCCGCTATCGACAATCCGGATCTTTACGATTATCTTGCGAGGATCGCCCTCATCTCCATGAACGACCTTTCCTCCGAAGACGAGCAGGGAAAGGTAAACCTGATGACCATTCACGCCGCTAAAGGGCTTGAGTTTTCCGTTGTGATAGTGGCCGGTGCAGAGGATTGTTTTCTTCCCCATGCCCGGACAATGGAAGAAAGTCCGGAGAACCTGGAGGAAGAGCGTCGGTTGTTCTATGTGGCGATTACCCGCGCAAGAGAAAAGCTCCTTATTTCAAGTTGCCAAACACGCCGCATAATGCGGGAGAAACGCATCCAGGTTCCGAGCAGATTCCTCGATGAGATACCAAAAGAGCTCATCATCATGCATGGCAATGAAGAACCGGTGTCCCCGGATGACGCGGCGGCGCTGTTCGCCGCGTTGAAGGCGAAAATGGGTGGGCACTCTTGACCGCGGAAGAAAAACTCTTTTCAATGCAACAATGATCACTCACAAACATGCTATTACTGTTACAGCGTTACTGCTCCTCGTCGCCGCCACAGCCTTGCCGGCGGGCCTCTCGGAGCAACCCTCGCGGACGATTACTGTCACCGGCGAGGGCACGGTGGAGACGGTCCCGGATATTGCCACGGTCAGAATCGGCGTAGAATCGGTGGATAGAGATATTCAGGAGGCCCTTTCTGAAAGCAGGTCGGTTATCAGCAGCATAGTAGACTCGCTCATGAGCCTCGGTGTGGCTGAAAAGGACATGCAGACAGCCAACTACAGCTTCAACTTTGACAGGTCACCGCCGGAGCTGGGATCGTCCCGTTCGGGCGGCCAGCCGGCCTACCGCGT